>NZ_VCIW01000035.1 GCF_005765165.1 Paenibacillus antri
ACGATAAAGGTCAGTACTACCGACCCGGACAGTGGATACATGGTTCGCGACGGGAAGCCGGAGGGCTTCTTTTACCTCGATCATCGCACCGTAGACCACAAGTTCAATATTGTTACGGATGTGCATGTTACCCCTGGCAACGTTCACGACTCGGTCCCTTATGTCGCTCGCTTAGAACGCCAAATCCAACGCTTTGGATTTCATAAACTTGAGGCCGTCGCACTGGACGCCGGTTACTTAACAGCACCAATCTGCAAAGAACTTCATGACCGTAACCTCTACGCGGTCATTGGTTACCGTGCGTACACGCCGGCTAAAGGTTTGTTTGCAAAGTGGCGTTTTAAATACGACCCGGAGAAGAATGCCTACATATGCCCCGAAAAACATGAGTTGGCGTACTCAACCACAGACCGTACGGGCTACAGATTGTACAAATCCGACAAACGGATTTGCAGTAACTGCCCAGTCCTCGAGCAATGTACTCGCTCGCGGAACCACCAGAAAGTAATTACCCGACATGTTTGGGAAGACAGCAAGGAATGGATCCGGAAGAATCGATTGAGTCCTTCCGGAAAGTACTTGTACCGATTGAGATACCAAACGATTGAGCGAAGTTTCGCGGATGCCAAAGAGCTCCACGGACTTCGCTATTGCCGTTTCCGTGGGCTTGCGAACATAAACGAGCAAGCGTTGATGACGGCCACCGTACAGAACATAAAAAAGATCGCCCTCTACCTAGCCAAGAAGGCAGGATGAGTAAGGCGATCTTTTTCAATACCAGAATCTAAACCATAAAAAGAGAAAAGCCTCCGATAAACGGTGGCTTTCTCTACAGTCTGACTCGTCGAGAGACGAGTTTTTTCTTTTGCCGAAATAACGTTTGACATTCAGGCGAAAAGGAAATATTGTAATAGTGCACTAGTGCAATAGTGCACTGGATTGCGAAGGGAGGGTCGCAACATGCAGTTGAATTTCAACAGCCCGAAGCCCATATATTTGCAAATGGTCGAAGAGGTCAAGAAAGCGCTGGCCAGAGGAGAGCTTTCGCCGGGCGATAAGATTCCTTCCCATAAGGAGCAAGCGCAAATGTCGCAAGTGAATCCCAATACGGTGCAGAGGGCGTATCAAGAGATGGAGCGAGAGGGACTCACGGAGACGCTGCGAGGGCAGGGAACCTTCATCCGGAACGATCCGGCGTTGCTGGCGAGAATTCGTTCGGAGATGGCCGCCCGGGCCGTACAACATTTCATCGAAGAGATGCGCGGGTTAGGAATCGATCCGAACGAGACGGAGCGGCTGCTGCGCGAACGGTTATACAAGGGGAACGAGGAGGTGTAGACGATGTCGGACGACATCCGCGAACATATTGTCGAATGCAAAGGAATACATAAGCGCTACTTATTGAAGCATGCCGTGAACGGAATCGACCTTCAAATCAAGAAGGGCAGCATCGTCGGGCTGCTGGGGCCGAACGGCAGCGGAAAGTCGACGCTGCTCAAGATGATGGCGGGACTGATCTACCCGACCTCCGGGACGATTCTCGTGAACGGGCGGGAGCCGGACGTACGCAACAAGAGTCGAATCGCGTACTTACCGGAGATCGACTATTTGTACGGGTGGATGACGGTCGCCGAGACGCTTCGATTTCTATCCGGCTTCTATGACGACTGGCAGGAGGAGAAGGCGGCGGAGATGTTGTGGACGATGGAGCTGGACGGCAACCAGAAGGTGCGCAATCTCTCGAAGGGCTTGCGCGCAAGGCTGAAGCTGATCGCGGCGTTCTCGCGGTCCGCGCCGCTCATTCTGCTCGACGAGCCGTTCTCCGGCATCGACCCGTCTTCGCGCGCGAAGATCATCCGTTCGATCATTCAACAATTCGATGCGGCGGAACAGACGATCATTCTGTCGACGCATTCCTTGAACGAATCGGAGCCGATGTTCGACGACGTCGTCTTCCTGCAGCAAGGCCAAGTCATCATTAACGATACAGCGGAAAATCTGCGCTCCGAGTACGGTTGTTCTCTGGAAAACATCTGGGAGAAGGTGTACGAATAGATGGGATTCCGTAATTTATTTTTTAAAGAATGCAAGGGAGTTCTCCCTCTATTCGCCGTGTTGTCGGGTGCGACGGTGCTGTGGCATCTTTTCATCTTGTACAAAGGCCAGGGTTGGGAGGAAGACGTGATCTTCGTGTTGTCGTTGGTCGTGCCGTTCCTGACCGTATCGGCGATGGCGATCGGCACGGGATACTA
Source organism: Paenibacillus antri (assembly GCF_005765165.1). NCBI lineage: Bacteria > Bacillati > Bacillota > Bacilli > Caryophanales > Paenibacillaceae > Paenibacillus > Paenibacillus antri. The sequence continues at coordinate 2,253 of NZ_VCIW01000035.1, forward strand.
CCAGCTTCACACTGAGTGGAAGACGAACTCGATTTACTTACTCCTCTCCTTGCCGATACGAGGGTGGAAAGTGGTGACGGCGAAGCTGGCTGCGGTCTTATCGTTGCTGCTTCTTACGATCCTATGCATCGGCGTCAGCTTCGCACTCATCTTGCTGCGTCTGAAGTGGGGCGAAATCAGCGTCAGCGAGGAATGGCCGGAGGTCGTGCCGGCACTGCTGAACCTGACGCTCAACAGCTTCTGGATGTATTGTCTAACGGTAACGCTTCTCATTTTAATCATTCAGTTCGCGTATTTGTGCGGGCAGCTCGTCGGGAAGTTCAAATGGGCGGTCACCCTGGCCGCAGGCTTCGCAGCGTTGTACCTCGTGTTTCGGGTAAGCCCGATCCTGTCGAGCTTACTGTCCTGGATGCCTGAACTGTTCTATGGCGGAGTCGATTTCGACGCGCTGTATTTGCACTCCGGTCCCTTCCTCGTGCTCATGCTCCTATGCGGGGCGTTCCTGTGGCTGAACGGGTATATTTTCGAACAAGAGGTGGAGGTATGAGGATGACGTTCCGGAAAAAGAGACTCGTAATCCTATCCTCGGTCGCCGTCCTGTTCTGCCTCTTGGTTTTGGATCTCTGGATCAAAAAAGAAGAAATGTTCGAAGCGTTCGGCAGCCAATTCCTTCACGCGGGGAAGACGGACGAGTATCAGGAGGCGCATCGGGACGCGACCGCCGCGGCGGAGCGGCAGCTTACGATCGACGGCCAAGGAGTCGAGGAAGTGCACCTTGCCGGCCACCGGGGGAAGATCTCCGTGCGACGGGCGCAGGCTAGCGAAATCGAGCTGCGTTACACCGCGACCGCCGTCGGCAGGAACGAAGCGTCCGCCAACGAGAAGGCGAACGCCGTCGCGGTCGAGGAGAAGCTCGAGGGGGGGCGGCTGACGTTGACGCCTTCGGCGGAATCCGGCGCCGTCTCGATCGATTACGTCCTGTCGGTCCCGGACGGAACGAGGCTGCGGGTGGAAAGCGAGGACGGTTCCATCGATATCCGCGGTACGACGGGAGACGCCGAGGTGATCGCGGTTCGGGGCAAGGCGGACGTCGTCGGCGTCGTCGGGCATGTTTCGGCGAAGGCCGCGTATGGCGAAGCGTACTTCGCGAACATTCAGGGGAACGTCGACCTCTCGAACGAATACGGGAGCGCGACGATCGAATCGGTGGAGGGCGTCGTAACGTTCGACAGTCGGTCCGGCGACACGTTCCTGTCGCGCATCGAAGGAGCGGTCTCGGGCGACGCGAATTACGGTTCGGTCCGCTTCGACGAAATTTCGGGACCGGTCGCGGTGACCGGCATGGATGCGGCGCTTCGGCTGGATCGTATCCGGAACGACGTTCGTCTCGACGCCGAGTCGGGGCAAATCCGGTTGATCTTGTCGGAAGCGGAAGGGTATGCCGTGAACGCGACCGTCGTCGACGGATGGATCCAGGCTCCCCCTTCCTTGCCGGTCGAAGCGGATCCGACCGGGCCGTACGGGTCCCGGACGCAGGGCGTCTTGGGAAGCGGCGCGTGGAACGTGGACGTCCGCGCGGTGTCGACCGACGTCGTCATTCACGTAAAATAAAGGAGGTTCTGCCGGCGATGAGCGATACTCCCGTAGTAAGTCTTCGCAACGTAACCAAAAAAATCGGACGCTCGACGATCGTGGAGGATTTGACCTTCGACGTCCCTCAAGGAGAAATCTTCGGCTTCCTTGGACCGAACGGAGCCGGCAAGACGACGACGATTCGAATGATGGTCGGATTAATGTCGATTACGAAGGGCGATATTCTCATTAAGGGGAAGAACGTCAAGACCGAATTCGAGCAGGCGATTCGCCACGTCGGCGCCATCGTGGAAAATCCGGAGCTGTATAAGTATCTTACCGGTTATCAGAATTTGATTCATTACTCGCGCATGATTCCCGGCGTGCCGAAGGAGCGCATCGACGAAGTCGTGAAGCTGGTCAAGCTGGAAAATCGGATCCGCGACAAGGTGAAGAAATATTCCCTTGGCATGCGACAGCGGCTTGGCGTCGCGCAAGCGCTGCTTCACCGGCCGTCGCTGCTCATTCTCGACGAACCGACGAACGGTCTCGACCCTGCCGGCATTCGCGAGCTTCGCGACTATTTACGCTACTTAACCAGGACGGAAGGGATCACGGTCATCGTCTCCAGCCATCTGTTATCCGAGATGGAGCTGATGTGCGATCGCATCGCCGTCATTCAACGGGGCCGGTTGGTCGACGTGAAGCGAATCCAAGATTTCATGGAATCCGACGAGGCGGCGCAGACGTACGTGATCGAGACGACCGCCGCCGAATCGATGCTGGCGGCGGTCGGCGAGATGTACGGGATTCGCGAGAGGCGGATCGTGCCGGAGGGCGTGGAAGTCGTCACGGAGCGCGAACGGATTCCGGATCTCGTGGCGCATCTCGCGCGTACGGAGCTCCCGATTTATGGGGTCCGCGTCTTGCGTCAGTCGCTCGAGGATCGATTCTTGGAGATGACGGGGGGAGAGAAAATTGGGTAATTTGCTCCTGAACGAAAATATGAAAATATACCGCCGGGCGCGCACGTGGGTCATGATCGGTTTGATGATCGGCGGCGTGCTGCTCGGAAGCTTCGTCGAGTGGTATTACGACGGCCGGGACGCCTCCGAAGCTACATGGCAAGAACAGGCGGCGTCGGAGAAGCAGCGCTACCTCGAGCTGCTCGCCGAACCGGAATTGGATGCGGAGGATCGGACGTTCTTCCAGGATCGAATTTCGATTCTCGATTATCGGCTGGCGCATGACGTTCGCCCCGAAGACGGCACGATGTGGGAAGGGATTCTCGGTTCCGCGGAGCTGATGGTCTTGATCACGTTGTTCACCGTCATCGTGGCCGGGGACAGCTTGGCCGGCGAATTTTCGGCCGGCACGATCAAGCTGCTGCTCATCCGTCCGGCGAGCCGGCTTAAGATTCTCGTCTCGAAATATTTGTCGCTGATCGTATTCGGACTTCTGCTCCTAGCGATCCTGTTTCTCGTCTCCGTCGTCGCGAATGGCTTGATTTATCGGTTCCAAGCGGTGAATCTCCCGTTATTGACCGTCGACGCCGAGGGCGTGGTCGTCGAGAAATCCATGATGGCGACATTATGGCAGACGTATTTGCTCAACGGCGTGTCGACGATCCTCTTCGTGACGATGGCGTTCATGATTTCGGCCGCGTTCCGAAGCAGCGCGATGGCGATCGGGATTTCCATCTTCGCGTTGTTTGCGGGAGCCGCCATGTTGGAGCTGCTGCAAGCCTACGAATGGAGCAAATATTTGTTGTTCGCCAATATCGATTTGACGCAGTATCTTGGCGGAAGACCGTACCGGGAAGGGATGACGTTGCCCTTTTCCATATCGGTGCTGGTCGGGTATTTCCTGTTGTTCAACTTGATCGCTTGGCAAGTATTTACGCGAAGAGACGTAGCCGCATAGAGAGATCCTCATAGTTTCTTGTTTACAACCGAACAAATATTCGCTAATATGAGTCTTGTGGTACTATTTTCCTCTTGCTTAGAAGGAGGTTTATATGAAGACCGAACAGGACGCGATATTGGATCGGGACGAGCTTAAGCTGGTAGGGTTTTCCATCGTGGAGAGCTTGAATCAAGTGATGGAGACGATGAGCGTCGGGAAGCTGCGCGCGGAGCTGGCGAACCGGATGGATGAGATCGGGAACCGGGTCGGGACAGGGATGTATTTGCTCCAGATTTATCCGCAAGACGGTCATTGGACGCACGACGTTCCTTACCGGCATGTCATCGGCTACGATGTCGCCGGCTTCGAAGACATTCCCGGCGATATGACGACGTATACGGTGCCTCAAGGGCGATACGTCAAGATCGTCCACCAAGGTCCGGAATCGCAGCTCGCCGCTACATACGACTACATCAATAAGACGTACGGCGTCCGACCGATCGATATCGAATATTGGGACGACCTCGACGCGCTGGAGACCGAATCCGGGCGAATCGAGCTATTTATTCCGGCGAATCGTTGATTTCGTCGCGTCGCTATGCTAAGCTGAAACCACTTTACGATGAACGGAGGGGTACGTGTGTTGGACTACGCCCGGTTGAGAAAGCAATGCATCTAATTGCGGCTTCCTCATCATACTCTGCCTGCGCGCAGAAGTAACGGGATCGGTATGTCCATACACAGGTACCCTAGATCTTTATTTGTTTATGCTTGCGAACGCTCCTCCGTACGTATCGGGAGGGCGCCTTCTTTTGCATACGCAGATTCTAGGGCCGTCGGTACATTCTTTTTCGTTCCTTTCTGACACAGGCATCCATGCGCTGTGTTTTTTTTGTGTATATTTAACGACGAAAAAGGAGTGTTGCTCTCATGACGGCAACGGCAAAGAAAGAAGAAATGATCGCTCTCGCGGAACGGAACGGGTTGAGACTGGCGGCGAGCAGCGTGGAGATCAACGAGTCGGGAATGGATTTCCTCGTCGCGTTCGCGAAGGAGGAGACGGGCGCGGAGTGGGTGCTGCGCAAGCCGAGGCGATCCGACGCGTGGGAGCGCGCGGAGAACGAACGGAAGGCGCTGTCTTTCCTTCGCGGGAAGCTTCCGGTCGAGGTGCCGGACTGGCGAATTTGCACGCCGGAGCTGATCGCGTATCCGCTGCTTGGAGGCGCGCCGATCGGAACGGTCGATCCCGCGGGCGGCGGGTACGTCTGGAAGGTAGATCAGCAGGCGCTGCCGGTAAGCTTCTTCGACTCCTTGGCGAAGATGCTCGCTTCGCTGCACGGGATCGATCAAGCCGAGGCGGCGGCGGCCGGCGTACGGGTGAAGCGTCCGGCGGAGGCGCGCGCGGCGTTCGCCGACAATATGAGGGAAATCGGGAATGCCTTCGATATTCCCGAAAAGCTTCAAGCGCGTTGGGATGCATGGCTGGCCGCGGATTCTTATTGGCCGGCGCATTCGACGTTGAACCACGGCGATTTGCACCCGCCGCATATTCTAGTTGACGATTCGGCGAAGGTGACGGGCTTGATCGATTGGACGGAGGCGGAATGCGCCGATCCGGGGAAGGACTTCGTTATCTACTTCGCGCTCTTCGGCGAGGAAGGCCTCCGGGATCTGTTGAAACGGTACGAGTCGCACGGAGGCAAGGTTTGGCCGCGGATGGCGGAGCATATCGCGGAGCAGTGGGCCGCGTACCCGGCGCTCGTCGCGAAGTTCGCGCTGACGACGGGCCGAGAGTCCGACATGGAGATGGCGAGAGGCATGATCGCGCACTTCGCCGCGCAATAAGAAATTTCTTCATTGACGAATTTTCGATTGGAGGAGAGAGTATGGGCGCGCGCGAGAAACGATCCGGAGAAGAGCAAGTAGCCGAGTTTCTATCGAAGCTCGAGCACCCGTTGAAACGGGAGATCGAAGAAGTGAGGAAGCTCGTGCTGGGGACGGGGCTCGGGTTTGCCGAGCGGATCAAGTGGAACGCGCCGAGCTTCGCGATCGACGGCGAGGATCGCATTACGTTCCAACTCCGGGGGGAAGGTCTGTTTCGGTTGATTTTTCACTGCGGCGCCAAGTCCAAGAGCCGGGAAGGCTCGGGTCGGTTGATCGACGACGGGGGCTGGTTGGAGTGGGCGTCCGACGATCGGGCGATCGCCGTATTCACGGATATGGACGACGTACGGGCGAAGGAAGACCGGCTGCGGAGCGTAGTCGCCAAGTGGGTCGCCGCAAGCAGAGGGTAAGGGGAAGTTAACGAAAATATCGACAACGCGAGAACATGCGCACCGTCAGGCGATTCGCCTGGCGGTTTCGCGTTTGCTAATCGAGTAACATATGTTACTATTAACATACGTTACTCGATTTGGTGGTGGGCGAACAATGTCGATTCAATATGCGATCTTAGGCATCCTCAGTTATCGGTCCATGAGCGGATACGATCTGAAGAAGATCATGCAAGATTCCCCGGTTTTTCCATGGTCCGGCAACAACAATCAAATTTACAAATCGTTGGTCGAGTTACTGGAAGCCGGGCTTCTGTCCCATGAGGTGGTGCATCAAGAGAGCTCGCCTTCGAAGAAAATATACTCGATCACCGACGCCGGGTCGGAAGCGTTGAAGCGATGGGCCCGTTCCGAGCCCGAACCGCCGGAGTGGAAGAAGCTGTTCCTCGCTCAACTCGCATGGGCCGACGTCTTGTCGGCGGCGGAGCTCGACGGGTTGATCGGCCGATACGAGGAGGAGGTCGAGTCGCGGCTTCGACTGCACGAGGAGCGGATCCGAAGAGCTTCCTTCGCGCCGGCGAGAACCGTCAGAGAAAGCGCGCTGTGGGACATGATCAACGAGAATGTACTTGATCTCTATCGCAACGAGAAGGCGTGGATTCGGAAATTAAGAGCCAGGCTGGCCGATGTAACGAAATAGGGGAGGGATTCTGGACTATGAAATACGAGTTTATCGAGAAAGACGGAGTCGAATACGTCGCTTTCCTGCAAGGGGAACGCGAGTTGCGTACGGAGCAGGACGCGTCGGATTTGATCGGCGCGTGCTTCGAGCGGGGGATATCCCGGTTGCTGCTGCATGCGGACGCGCTGAGCGAGGACTTCTTCCGGCTTCGAACCGGCCTCGCAGGGGCCGTGATGCAGAAGCTCGTCAATTACCGCATTCGGACGGCGGTCGTCGTACCGGAGGATCGTCTCGTCCTCGGCAAGGCGAAGGAGATGTTGGCGGAGCTGAAGTTCGGCAACGCGTTCAGATCGTTCTCGAACGAGCATGAGGCGGCGCAGTGGCTCGCAAGGGACGGGGGTTGAACGATGGGGCGCGCGATAGGATTCGAGATGGCAGTCAGGATGCGAAGGCGCATTCCGCAGTTGACGCCGACGTGTTCGGATACCGCCTAGGAGGTGGAACGCTTGACGAAGATCGATAAGCTTGCATGGATTCGCCTGGAGCGAGGACGCGTCTTGTGCGTGCGTTCCATTGGGAAGGACCTTTATTACTTGCCCGGGGGCAAGCGGGACGCCGGGGAGACGGATGCCGAAGCGCTCTGCAGGGAGATCGAAGAAGAGCTGTCCGTTCGACTGAAGCCGGAGACGATCGCCTGCTTCGGGGCGTTCGAGGCGCAGGCGGACGGGAAGGCGGAGGGGGTTACAGTCAAGATGTGCTGCTACACGGCGGATTTCGACGGACGCTTAAGCCCCGCTTCGGAGATCGAAGAGATGGCCTGGCTGTCGTACGAAGAGCGGGAGCGGGTATCCCTCGCGGGTCGGATCGTGTTCGACAGTCTTCGCGGGAAAAGTTGGATATAAGAAACGATAACATGGCTTCCTAACAAGGGTGGCCATGTTATTTTTATTTCCTTGAATTCTTCTTAGGAAAAATATAATATATATAACATAACAAATATGAGGAATACTTGGTGAACCTATGAAGAGCGATCGCATTCCACTGTACCAACAAATTCAAGAATATATAAAGGATCTCATCCGTTCCTCGGGGCTCAAGCAGGGCGACCGAATTCCGACGGAGCAAGAGCTGATGAGTTTATTTCAAGTGAGTAAAATCACGGTCGTGAACGCTTTGGCCGGGTTGGTCAACGACGGCTTGATCACCCGCGTGCCGGGTCGCGGCAGCTTCGTCAACGAGCCGAAGCCGGAGAACGCGTCGACCGATTCGGAGCCGACGGCCGGGCAGGGTACGGAGGAATGGGAGCCCGATCGGGAGCGGAAGCTCATCGGGATCGTAATGCCGAGCATCGACGATTATTTCGCGGTTCGGCTGATCGATGGGATGCGGAAGGGGTTGCGCGAGAAGGGATACCAGCCGATCATTCAATTGTCGGACGGCTTGTTGGAGCGGGAGAAAGATGCGATCAAGCTGTTTATGGATATGGGCGTCCAAGGCTTGTTGATTTTCCCGGTGGACGAAGAGCAGTACAACGAGGAAATCTTAAGCATGAAATTCAGCGGATTTCCGTTCGTGCTCATCGATCGTTACCTGCCCGGCGTCGAAACGGATTACATTGCGTCGGACGGGCGTCTCGGCGCGGAGCTCGCCGTGGATTATTTGTGGAGCTTGGGCCACCGCGAGATCGCGATCTGCTCCGACTCGCCGCTGCAGACGGTTACGGTGCAGGAACGGATCGAGGGGTATATGAATGCCTTAAAGCATAAGGGAGCGCTTATCAATCCCGCGCACATGATCACCGATTTCAGCTTGGATTCGACGGCAGACGCGAAGGAACATCCCCTGTTTCGTTATATTAAGAACCGGATGGCTACCGCCTATATCACTTTGAACGGAAGGCTCGGGGCGCATATTTACCAAATGGCGGAGCAGGCCGGATTGAAGGTGCCGGAGGACTTGTCGATCCTGTCGTTCGACGATCCGACGGCGATTGTAGAGAGCTTCACCTCTTTCTCGCATGTCAAACAGTTCGAATGGGAAATCGGTTATCGGGCTGCGGGACTTCTTCTTGAGCGAATTCAGTCGGGGGTTGGGCAGGAGAGGAGAGGGAAATACAGCAAAATACTGATTCGCCCGGAGCTGGTCGTTCGTCACACGACGGGTCCAAGCAAATAATCGGAAAACAGAAAAAGCTGTTCGGACCTTCATGCGTAGCATGGCATCCGAACAGCTTTATTCGTTACTTCTTCGGCAGACCGTACGCTTCGCGAATGAGCGAGAAGTAATGGTCCGCCCGCACGACCTCGTATTCCGGTCCGAGAGACGAAGTGAGCGCGGCGACATCCGTCGGCGTCATGCTCCAAGCCAGCAGACCGAGCGATACGAACAGCGGAGATTGTCCGTCCCAATCGGCTTTGGCCTCGTCCAGGATGTTCTTTCCGTCCTGCGCGGTACTAATGCCCTGGATCGTGGACACGGGAAGCGTCCCGTTCAATACTTCGACGCCGTGTCGGTTTTCCCAGCTCAGGAACAGTCCCGGAACCTTGTACTCTTCCTCATATGCGGCCGCCTCCGATTCGCTAAGCGGCACGTTCTCGCCGTTCACCCGGTTAAGGACATACGGGATGGTCATGCCCGTCTTTTTCAAGTAAGAATACGTATCCTTCAGGAAGCCGGGGAACGTCTCGTCGGGCCACGGCGTCGGGTAGAAATAACCTGCGCCGGACGGACCCGCGATGATCAGATCGTTATCCGTCGCCGTCTCCCGGAAATAATTCAGGATCGCCGGGGCGCCGTCGTGCAGCAGGGGGCTCGATGTCCAGTTGATCGGCACCTCGCCGCGAGCCGGATCGTCCCACAGAATGCGCATTCGGTGCTGATTGTATTGGAAGTTGTCTCCCTCGCTGAAGGTATACGTTACGTATATTTTGTTTTCGAGCGCAGGCGCCTTCGTCGGGTTCGCTGCCACAGGTTGGATCTTCGTTCCGGAGAAGACGGTCAGGTTACTGAACCAATCCGCGGCTAATACATAGACGCCGTAGTTGGACACGATTTCCACGGAGCTGAATTCGCCGGCGACATCGTTGCTGAACCAGCCCAAGTACGGAGTGCCCGGTTCGACGTCGGATAATATGTTCTCGAGGAGCGCCTTCTCTTCCGGTACGTTCGACTCCAGCCAGAACACCATGGCTTGGTTGGCGACGGCGTAATCGCGAAGATAGCCGTACGGTTCTTTGCGTTCGGAGGAAGGCGGCCGGATATTGCCGGCGGACACCTTGAACTGGTTCCACATGTCGACGGTGGCGGTCAGCGTAGTCGTGCCGGAAGGCGGCGTGAATTCGTACGTGAAATAACGGCCGTTGTCCGCGAAACGGTGGCCGCCCGAGCCGGAGGATACCTGAGAATTTTGCCGGTCGTACAGGAACGGCTCCTCTTCCGGAGTTCCGGGAACGAATTGCGCGATCACTTGGCCGTCCGCCTCGACGGTCACTTGGTGAACGGCCGGTCCCCAGCCGTCCTGCGGGAAGGCATCGTCGAACCGAAGGTATACCGATTCTTGCCCTAAGAAGGTCGACAGGTCGATCTCGTACGAATTCCGGTTGGCGGCGTCGCGCTCCTGCGTCGGTTCCTCGAGAATCGTCTCGAAGGAAGCGGGCAAGCCGGGAGGGATGCGAACCGATGTATCCGGGCTTAAGCCGATGAGCATTCTGTGCGTCGTCTGGCTCCATAAGTTTTCGTATTGCCACGTATAAGCGTCCATGCGATCCTCGAACTTCCCGCGTAAATCCTCGATGATATCTAGATCGTACGGCGCCGCCTGCAACCGTTCCGCCAATTCGGGTCCGGCGACGACGGCGTTCTTCAAGCCGGCGAGCGTTGTCGCGACGTTGATCGAGTCCGGCACCTCAGGGTCGTAGACGACCATGCCTTGGACTTCATCGATGTATTTGTCCACGACGGCCCAGTAATCGTCGTGCATGCGGTAGGGCACTTGAAGGTCGTTCAGCCAGGTCGTTCGGCCTTCCTCGACGTTTTCGATCAAATACACTCTCGGCTCCGTCCGATTCACGATGCCTTGCAGCGTGGCCAGAAGAAGCTTGTCGTCTCCGGGAGCGTCGTACACGTCTGCGACGTCCAGATGCTTCGGTTCCGCGAAGGTCGGCAGCGCCTGCCCCTTCGGCCAAATGACCGAGCCGTTCGACGGCGTCGGATCCGTAGCGGCGGATGCGCCGAGCGACATAGAAGCCGTGCATAGGAGCGCCACGCAAGTCGTCGTAAGTTTTCGAATCATAAGTAAATGACACCTCGTTCCTTATGAATGGTCGACCGGTACTTCTCCTTGCCTGTTCCTTATTCACCTCCACTGTCGGCCGGATAATGGAAACACTTACAAATAGCATAATATCATATTCTATATATTTGTATAGGTACTTTTTGATTATTCGGGATGTAATTTTTACTTCTTATGTAGTTTTTCGCCTTTGCATCGGCATGTACTTTTCTTAGTTTCCGGTTAATTAGGCATAAAGAACCAAATTAATATATGTTGAATATATTTTGCGTTGACGATATACTTGTGCCGAAGGGGAATATATTTCCAAGCCTTGAGTAGAGATCTAACGATTATCTAAAGAAAGGGAGGTGTCGGTCATCGGCGATTCATTCAGACCGCCCTCAGTACCGTTAATCGCGGTGGACCCCTACTTCAGCGTTTGGTCGGCCGCGGATCGGTTGTACGACGATCACACCCGGCACTGGACCAATCGGCGCCACAGCATGACGGGGATGCTCCGAATCGATGGAAAAACCAGAAGATTTATGGGGAAGCTCGAACTGTCCGGCGACGGCCCGAATGTCGACGAGCCCGAGCCGATGGAACAAAAAAGCGTGAAGGTCGATCCGCTCTCGACGATCTATCGGTTCGAGTCGGAGGGGGTCGAACTGACAGCGAAGTTCACGACCCCGCTGCTGCTCGACGACTTGGACGCGCTGTCCCGGCCGGTGACGTATATGACGTTCGACGTTCGATCCGTCGACGGCGGGCCGCATGAGGTGAAGCTCTATGTCGACGTATCGGCGGAGTTGTGCGTCCATTCGCCGGACCAGATCGTCGGGTGGTCGCGCGCAACGTTGGACGGCGGGATCGCCGCGATGCGCATCGGCACGGAAGAGCAGCCGATTCTGCAGCGCGTCGGGGACGACACGAGAATCGATTGGGGGTACGCGTATTTGGCCGTCCCGCCGTACGCCGGCGCGACGACGGCGCTCGGGTCGTACCGAGCCCGGAGCCGCTTCGCGAAGATCGGCGCGCCGCCTCCCGAGGACGAAGCCTCGCCCCCGCGGCCCGCGGGAGAAGACACGCCGGTGATGTCGGCCGTCTTCGACCTCGGTCTTGTGAAGGAGACAGTGTCGAGGTATGTAATGGCAGCGTACGACGATATTCGATCCATCGAATATTTCGGCAAGCCGCTCCAAGCGTACTGGCGCAGGAACGGAACGACGTTCGAGCGGATGCTCGCGTCGGCAGCGGCGGATTATGCAGCGCTGTCGGCCCGCTGCGAAGCCTTCGATCGTCAGCTGATCGAGGAGGGGATCCGCGCGGGGGGCGAGCGCTATGCGGACGTGCTGTCCCTCAGTTATCGTCAGGCGGTCGCGGCTCATAAGCTGGTTGCCGGGGAAGAGGGCGAAGCGTTATTTTTCTCGAAGGAAAATTTCAGCAACGGCTGCATCGCGACGGTGGACGTCAGCTACCCCTCCGCGCCACTGTTCCTGAAGTATTGTCCGGAGCTGGTGAAGGGTATGCTCAGACCGATCTTCCGGTACGCGGCCGGCGAGACGTGGCCGTTCGAGTTCGCACCGCATGACGTCGGCTGTTACCCGAAAGCGAACGGACAGGTTTACGGGGACAACAAACTCGAATACCAAATGCCGATCGAAGAATGCGGAAACATGCTCGTGTTGTCCGCCGCCGTCTGCCTATACGAGGACGACGCGTCGTTCGCGGCGTCGCATTGGCCGCTCCTGAGCCGATGGGCCGCCTACGTGCTGGAGCGCGGCATGGATCCGGACAATCAGCTGTGCACCGACGATTTCGCGGGACATCTGGCGCATAACGCCAATCTGTCCGTCAAGGCGATCGTGGGGCTCGGCGCTTATTCATTGCTTTGCGGAATGCTCGGCAAGCAAGAGGAAAGCGATAAATATAATGAAGCGGCGAAAGCGATGGCTGCCGAATGGGTGCGGATGGCGTGGGCCGAGGACCATACGAAGCTGACCTTCGACGGCGCGCCGGAGTCGTGGAGCTTTAAATATAATCTGGTGTGGGACCGCCTGCTCAACCTCCGACTGTTTCCGGCGGAAATCGCCGAGACGGAAGTCCGCTTCTATCTCGAACGGCAAAACCGGTTCGGTACTCCGCTCGACAGCCGGGAGTCGTATACGAAAGCGGATTGGCTCGTATGGTGCGCCTCCATGGCCGATACGAAGGAGCGGTTCGAGCGAATGATCAGGCCGCTCTGGGATATGCTGAACGAGTCGCAGAGCCGGGTTCCTTTTACGGATTGGTACGATACGCATACCGGGAAGCAGATGAATTTCCAAAACCGGTCGGTCGTCGGAGGGATGTTCCTCCCGTTGTTGACTCCGGTCGGCTCCGGGTTCGCAGGCGAGGAGACGTAAAGGCGAAGAAAGAGGCGTACGGGCGAAGGAGCCTGTACGCCTTAGCTTTTGCGGCACGAAAAATCACGATTCGATCGGCTACGATTTCTTCTGCGCTTCGATCTTCTCCGCCAATTCGTTCAAATACGTCCAGCGGTCGAACAGCTCGGCGAGCTCGCTTTCCAACGCGTTCTGCTCGTCCGTAAGCCGCTGCAGCTCAAGGTAGTCGGAACCGGCCGCGACGATGTTCTGCGCCTTCTCCTGAAGCCGGCTTTCCAAGTCGGCGATCTTGCCGTCGATCTCTTCGTATTCTTTCTGTTCCTTGAACGTGAATTTGAGCGCCTTCGCGCCGCCGCGCTCTCCATCCGCGGAGGCGGCGAGGGCGGGCTTGCCAGTGGCATGCGCCGCCGTTCGTGGCGCCGGCGCGGCCGTCTCCTCGAGCAGCGCCTTCTTCTCGACGTAGTCGGAATAATTGCCCTCGTACCGTTCGATCGTTCCGTCGCTCTCCACGGACCAGAGCCGATCGACCGTCCGATCCAGGAAGAACCGGTCGTGCGAGACGACGATGACGGCGCCGGCGAAGTCGTCGAGATAATCCTCCAGCACGGTCAACGTCTGAATGTCGAGATCGTTCGTCGGCTCGTCAAGGAACAGGACGTTCGGCGCGCCGATCAAGACTCGCAGCAAGTACAGCCGTCGCTTCTCGCCCCCCGACAAGCCGGAGATCGGCGTCCACTGCACGGCCGGAGGGAAGAGGAATCGCTCCAGCAGCTGGGAGGCGCTGATCGATTCGCCGTTCGCGGTTTCGATCCGTTCGGCGGCCTCCTGAATGTACTCGATAACGCGCATAGAGCCGTCCATCTCGGTATGCTCCTGCGTGAAGTAGCCGATCTTGACCGTCGAGCCGATGTCGACTTCGCCGCGGCTGGGAAGGAGCCGTCCGGCAAGCACGTTCAGCAGCGTCGACTTCCCGCTGCCGTTCGGGCCGACGACGCCGATCCGGTCGTCGCGCTGCACGATCGCGTCGAAATCGCGGACGAGCGCGCGGCCGTCGTATCCGCAGCTGACGCCGCGAACCTCGAGCACCTTCTTGCCGAGCCGAGCGCCGCCGATCGCGATATCGAGCGTCTCGGCCCGTTCCGTGCCGACTTCGCTCGCGAGCGCATCGAACCGGCCGATCCTCGCCTTCTGCTTCGTCGTACGGGCTTTCGCGCCTTTGCGCATCCACGCGAGTTCCTGCTTATACAGCCTCTCCCGCTTCCGATCCTCCGACGCTTCCCGCTCCATGCGTTCCGCCTTCTGCTCCAAGAAGGCGCTGTAGTTGCCCGAATACCGATGAAGCGAGCCGCGGTCGAGTTCGACGATCCGGTTCGCGACCCGGTCCAAGAAATAGCGATCATGGGTCACCATGAGCAAGGCGGACTTCATCTTCTGCAAATACCGTTCCAGCCAATAGACGGTTTCCGTATCGAGATGGTTCGTCGGCTCGTCCAGAATGAGCAGGTCGGCCGGGTGAAGAAGCGCGGCGGCGAGCGCGACGCGCTTGCGTTGGCCGCCGGACAAGGTTCCCATGCGCTGCATCGGGTCGACGACGCCGAGACGGGAGAGCACCTTCTTCGCTTCGCTCTCCAGCTGCCATGCGTTCAAGGCGTCCATCCGCGCCGTAAGCTCGGAAAACCTGCGCTCCGCGGCGGCCGCCTCCGGACCGCCTCGCTCGATCGCTTGCAGCGCGGCCTCGTATTCCCGAAGCAGCGCGAACTCGGGCGACGCCCCGCGGAACACTTGATCGAGCACCGTGGAGTCGTCGTCGAACGGCGGCTGCTGCGATAAATATTCGATGCGGGCGCCGTTCCGATAGGAGATCGTTCCGCCGTCCGGAGCCTCCGCGCCGGCGAGAATACGAAGCAGGGTAGACTTGCCGGTGCCGTTCACGCCGATCAGGCCGATGCGATCGCGGTCGTCGACGTTGAAGTCGATATTTTCTAGAAGCGTCTTTACGCCATACGTTTTCGTCAGTCGTTCCGCCGTTAGTAAATTCATATTAAAACAGACATCCTTCGATTCGATAGTAGGTTAGCTATAGCATACCACACTATACAAGAAGAGGCTCTCCCGCCGGATGCGAGAAAGCCTCGTGGATCGTCGTATTCGAATTAGATGACTTCCAGCTCGTCCGCGGAAGGAAGCGGCGGGAGCGCGGCGTGCGGCTCGCTCTGATACCAGTACGCGACCGACGCGATGTCGTCCTGCAGCGGCAAATATCGGCCGCCCGAACGCCACCCGAGCGCCTGAATCGTGACGCGGAGATCGCTCTTGAACCGGATCGGGTCCATGACATGCCAACGGTACATGCCGAAGCGTTGGTTCGCCCGGTACAAGCCGTCGGACTTGATGACCTGATGCATGCCGAGGAACGGCGTCGAGTAGGTGCCGTATTCGCCTTGCGGGTGCTCCCAGTTCCACGCGCCCCCGAAGTAATCCTCTGTCCCCGTGCCGCAGATCGTCGGGAATTCCTTGTCGCCGTCCATGAAAAACTTAATCTCGCCTTCGCCGAACCAACCGTTGTTGTTGACCTGCCATGCGAGATACGTCCCGACGTAATGGCCTTGCCCGCGAACGCCTTCCAGGATCGTATGAACTTCCTTATACCCGAGCGGGTTGCTGCGGCGCCATTGCGCGTGGAAGTAGGCGCAATGATCCGGCACCTGCGTCAGCGCGTAATCGAATTGATAATACAGCCATGCGTCTTCGTCGGAGCGATTTTCCATCGTCACCTTAGCGGATTTGCGGAACGGCATCTCCCAGTAGCTGTTAAAGCCGCCGGCCGGGTTCACCGCGATCGGCATCGAGTTCACGTTCACCCGCTCGCACCATCCGTTGCAGAAGAAGTCGCCGACCGGCACCTCGACCGAAGGGTTGTCCTCCCCGTCCCAATAGAAACGCAGGATTAAGTTCCGCCACTGCTTCGGATGCACCGTCAGCCAAATATGCTGAATGACCCCCGGTCCGGCGATGTCGGCCAGCGTCGCGGTCGTCCCTCCTTTCAATTGGATCGAGGGGGAAACCTTCCAGCCTAAGCCCAAATCGCGGGCGGCGTTCGCGCCGGTGCCCTCCGTGGCCATGCCGCCTTTCCCTTTTTCCCCGGTAAAGTTTTCCGCGCTGATCGACCGGGTTTCCGCGTCGGACAGCAGCGATAAGTTCCCAAGCCCCATACCCAAACCGTTAAACGATGCCATGAATGCTTCATCCTCCCAGTTTCAATGGTGATAGGTCCATTATAGGGAAACCGGGGCGCAGGTTCTTTAGCATGGATCAAGATGTTTTAACAATTATTGCTCTGATCTGGACGGAAAATTCCGGTAGTAGGTCGGGGGCACGCCCTCCGCGTTCCGGAACGCCCGGCTGAAGGAATGAATGCTCAGAAAGCCGCATAACTCCGATATTTCCGTGATCGGCAGGTCCGTGAACTGTATGAGCTTCTTAGCGTGCTCGATGCGGCCGATCAGATGATATCGAATCGGCCCGACGCCGAACGTCTTCTTGAACAGCCGGCATAGGTAGGAACTGCTTAAATTCGCCACGGACGCCAGTTCGTCCAACGTCACGTCTTTGTCCACATGTCGATTGAGGTAAGATTTCACGCGCTCGAGCTGCACCCAGTTCGTCGCGATCGCCGCATGGGTCGACCAAAGATGCTCCCGAGCCAGCTGGGCCCACAGCTGCAGGAACAGTCCCGTCGCCGCCGTCTCGAAATACGGGTGTTTGCTCTCGTATTCATGGATGATATCGAAGAGCAGCTTCTCGAAAATGAGGGGATGCCGCAGTCGAAAATGGTTCGGCAGCTCCTGCGTAACGTCCTCGCGAAACAGGCGCAGCTCCTGCTCCGACATGGCCTCCACCGGCAGGAACGACGTCTTGAGCGTCGGACTGTCGGACTGATACACCAAATCGAAGTGAAGATGCGGCTGCCTGACCGGCTGATCGTTCATCGCTTCGATCGAGTGATGCTGCCTTGGCTTCAGCAAGAAAATATCGCCCGGAACGCCGCGATATTCGACGTCTTCGATCAGAACTCTCATCTCGCCGGATTTCACGTAAATGAGCTCGTAATCGAACAACGCGCGTCGGTTGATTTTATTCGGGGGATGCAGCGTATGATCCCATGCGATTCTAATGTAGGGGGAAAGCCGGACCTGGCTCATCGGGCGCCTCCGTTTTCGTTCGTAACGTAAGTTGTTCCTCTTATTTCGTCGCAAGAGGCCGATTCTCCTTCGTCCGCGAGGTTGCGTTGAATATCGTACGGCGTCTTGAGATAATAGGAGCACTGAATGCGTATGGGGGCGGAACAGGGATGGAGCATCGCTTGAACGATAGACAGTCGTCCATCGTGGAACAGCTGCGGAGCCGAGGCGAGGTGAAAATCTCGGAGCTGAAGCAGCGGTTCGACGTTACCGAGATGACGGTGCGGCGGGATCTGGAGAAGTTAGAGCGGCTGGGCATCGCGGCGCGAACGTTCGGCGGGGCGATTCTCGATTCTCGCGACATCGAGCTGGCGCAGCGGACGACCGTTCGTTCGGAGGAGAAGGGCCGGATCGGAAAGCGCGCGGCCGCATGCGTTCGACCGGGCGACTCCATCTTTATCGACGGGGGCTCGACCACGTTCCAGGTCGCGCGCCACTTGCCGGAGAAGGCGGACATCACGGTCGTCACGAACGCGCTGAACGTCGCGAACGAGCTCGCTTCGAAGAAAATTCCGACGATCGTCGTCGGGGGGCTGCTGCTGGAAGCGACGATTTCGATGGTCGGACCGACGGCGGTGGAGTCGATCTCGAAGATGGCGTTCGATAAGGCGTTCTTGGGGGCGACGGGTCTCGACGCACGCCATGGGTTCAGCAACTCGAACCTGCTCGAAGCGGACGTCAAGCGTATGGCGATTCGGAAAGCGAAGGCGGCGTTCGTCGTTCTCGACCATTCGAAATTCGGCGAGAAGGTGCTCGTCTCGTTCGCGGCGCTCGGCGACGTCGGTACGGTCGTGACGGATCGAACGCCGGATCCCGAGCTGTCGGAAGCGTGCCGCGCGGCGGGAGTGGACGTGCTGCTGGCGTGAAACCGGCCCATCGGAACGAATGGTTGAAATACCTCCCGAACGAACTGCCGAACGAGCGGCTCGCCGAGATGAAGAAGCATGCGGTATGCGCGCTCACGGGTTCCGCGACGGACGTGACGCTGGACCACTTCATCCCGCTGGAGTGGGGGCACGGCGGCCAATACGCCGGCAACGTACTCTTCCTGACGGCAAGGTTGAACGCGTCGAAGTCGAACATGAATCCGTTCCGCTGGATCAACCGCGCGAAGCTCCGGGAGCCGAATCTGCAACGCGGTTGGGACGAGCTGATCCGGAGGATGGCGGCGGACAACGGGCTCGGTACGAGAGAGTTCCGTCGATACGTCCATTGGTGCGAGAAGCATAAGCGCTCTAAGGAGCAGCTTCGGCTCGATCCTCGGCCTTCCTTGGAGCTGTGGAGGGAGGCGCGGATTCGGGAAGACGAGCGGGCATCCGTCGATACCGCCCGATAATGACGCTCGCGACCGCGATCGATACGATCGAGGCCAGCGCCTGTCCCCCTCCGAGCAAGAACGCCGCGGACGCGACGATGATCGCGTCGGCGACGAAGATCGTCGCGCCGCGGTTAATCCCGAACTTGCGATCCAGGACGAGCGCGAAGATCTGTACCCCGCCGAGGGAAGACCCGTTGTTCAGCACGAACGCGATGCCGATGCCGATGCACATGCCCGACGCGACGGCGGCGGCCGTCGGATGGAGGGCGGACGCGGGTATCGCGAGGGCGTCGAGCGGCAGCTGCGCGAGCGACGTGCCGACGACCGACAGCAGCGTAGACAGGGTGAATCGCGCGCCGAGCATTCGGTAAGAGAGCAAGAAGAACGGGGCGTTCGTCAGGACGAACCAGAATCCCCAAGAGAAGGATGTCGTATAGCTTAACAAGAAGGCGACGCCGGCCGTGCCGCCGAACGTCAGCGTGCTCGCGGACAACAGCTTGATGCCGAACGCCGTCATGAGAATGCCGAAGACGACAGACGACACGGTTTTTACGGATAGCGCCAAACGCGTCATGGCGTATCGCTCCTTTTTTCCGCTTATGGTGTATGGTTATACATATTCGTCCGGCGGCGGAGAGGTTCCGGTAATGAAGGCTTACATGGACGGGGCGGGACGAACACGGCGGGGGAACAAAGCTCCCCGGTGTCGCCGCCGCGATTCCATGCCGTTGCGCGAACCGAATTCGTGCCCTATGATTAGGGGAAATGACGGAGCGGGGGAATCGGGATGGGGAAACAGTTCGCCGCGTTGCTCCCGGAGCATCGACGGTTCATCGAGAAGCAGAAGGTGTTCTTCGTCGGCACGGCGGCGTTGTCCGCGGAAGGCCATGTGAACGTGTCGCCCAAAGGGTACGACGCGTTCCGCGTATTGTCCGACAGCCGCGTCGCTTATCTCGACTTGACGGGAAGCGGGAACGAGACGAGCGCGCATGTGATGGAAAACGGACGCATCACGATCATGTTCTGCGCGTTC
The DNA here is from genome assembly GCF_005765165.1 of Paenibacillus antri. NCBI lineage: Bacteria > Bacillati > Bacillota > Bacilli > Caryophanales > Paenibacillaceae > Paenibacillus > Paenibacillus antri. The sequence continues at coordinate 21,934 of NZ_VCIW01000035.1, forward strand.
GAAGGACCGCCTAACATCCTTCGGCTTTACGGCGCAGGCGCCGTCGCGCTGCCCGGTTCGAGCGAGTGGGCGTCGTTGGTCCCGCTCTTCCCGCCGATGCCCGGCGCGAGACAGATCATCGTCGTCGACGTTCATCTCGTGCAGTCGTCCTGCGGGTATGCGGTTCCGTTCCTAAGCTTCGAGGGTGAGCGGGATACGCTGCAGCGGTGGGCCGATCAGAAGGGCGAAGAAGGGCTCGTCGAATACCGGAGGACGAAGAACGGGAAGAGCATCGACGGTTTGCCGACGCCGATCTCCTCGCAAGAATGAATACGTTCCGTTGCGACGGATCGGTAGACGCCTATTGACGGCAGGGATGTCGCTCGCATATAATAAGCGACAATCAAAGGCTACGATTAAGGACATGATCGCTTTCGAATCCGCCCAGAGAGAGGGGGCACGGCTGAAACCCCCTTCGGAGTCGTCGGAAGCCGTTACCGCCTTATGAGCCGCGGTCAGGCAATGGACCGCCGGGAATTCCCGTTATCGAATGCCGGAAGGATTCGTCGTTTCGTTCGACGGATCGAATTTGGGTGGAACCACGAGCGCGCTCTCGTCCCTTACGGACGGAGCGCGATTTTTTATTATCGAGGAACATCGTCGATCAAGGACATGAACGCCCGCGGCGCCGCCCAGAGAGAGGGAGCTTGGCTGAAACTCCCTTCGGTTCGGCCGCAGCCGTTTACCGCCTTGACAGATGCGGTCAGGCAATGGGCCGCCGGGATTTCCCGTTACAGAATGCCGGAGGATTCGCCGTTCATCGGAGAATCGAATTTGGGTGGAACCACGAGCGCGCTCGTCCCTTGCGGATAGCGCGCTCTTTTTGCGTTATTTAGGGTTCAAATCTAAAAACAAAGGAGCGAGAAGTGCATGATCAAAGACGAGTTGAACCATGTCAGACGATTCGCCGCGATGCTGACGGCCGCGGCCGTTCGGCGCCGATTCCCCGATGCGAAGCTGGGAGGTGTCGAGCTGACCGAATCCGGCTTCCATTCCGACTTCGACGTGCCTCGCCCTTTGACGGAAGTCGACGTCGCGGCGATCGAGGAGGAGATGCATCGCATCGCCGAGGCGGGCGCAGACGTATGGCCGCCTCGCTGTCGTTCCATCTCTTCCGCCGAAGCGCTGCGGCTGTTCGAAGGCCGCGGGGAGCGGTGGCGGGTCGAATGGATTCGAGGGGATGGCGCCGCGGCGCCGCTCGTCTGCATCGAATACGGGGAATGCGCCGACGTCTATGCCGGTGATCCTCCCGAAGCCGCGCCGGAAGCCGTTCCGGCGTTCAAGCTGCTGCACGCGGCCGGCGCCTACTGGCGCGGGGACAGCGCCAACCCCGTGCTGCAGCGCCTCTACGGCGCCGTCTTCGCGGACCGCGCGGAGCTCGAAGGCCACCTAGCCTGGCAGGAGGAGGCGCGGCAGCGGGACCATCGCAAGCTGGGCAAGCAGCTGGAGTTGTTCATGTTCGCCGAGGAGGCGCCCGGCATGCCGTTCTATTTGCCGAACGGTGCGGTCGTCCGGAACGAGCTGGAGGCGTTATCCCGCGAATTCCTTCGGAAGTACGGCTACGAGGAAGTGCGCACGCCGATGATCATGGATCGCGCCATGTGGGAGCAGTCCGGGCACTGGGAGCATTATCGCGACAATATGTATTTTTCCGAGATGGAACGTCGCCCTTTGGCGGTGAAGCCGATGAACTGTCCCGGTCATATGCTGCTCTTCAAGCACAAGCTTCGTTCCTACAAGGAGCTTCCGCTGCGATACGCCGAGTTCGGTCAAGTGCATCGGCATGAATTCAGCGGCGCCTTGAACGGGTTGCTCCGGGTGCGGACGTTCTGCCAGGATGACGCACACATCTTCGCCGCTCCCGCGCAGATCGAGTCGGAGATGCTGCGGACGATCGAGCTCGTGAAGGAGATGTATGCCGTGTTCGGCTTCGAGTACGGCTTGGAGCTGTCGACGCGGCCCGACGATTCGATGGGAAGCGACGAGCAGTGGGCGGCGGCCGAGGCGGCGCTGGAACGGGTGCTGCGCGGATCCGGGCTGCCGTTCCGCGTCAATCCGGGCGACGGCGCGTTCTATGGGCCGAAGATCGACTTCCATATCAAGGACGCCTTGGGACGGAGCCATCAGTGCGCGACGATCCAATTGGATTTCCAAATGCCGGAGAAGTTCGGCCTCGCCTATGTGGACGAACGGAATGAACGAAAGACGCCGATCGTCATCCACCGGGCCGTCTACGGCTCCATCGACCGGTTCCTAGGCATCTTGATCGAGCATTACGCCGGGGCGTTCCCGCTGTGGTTGGCGCCAGTGCAGGCGATCGTCGTACCGGTCGCGGACCGCCATGCCGACGACGCGCTCCGGATCCGGGATCGTCTGGCGGCCGCGGGCATTCGAGCGGAAGCGGACGTGCGAAGCGAAAAGCTGGGGTACAAGGTGAGAGACGCGCAGCTTCGGAAAATTCCTTACGTCGCGGCGGTCGGAGACCGTGAGATCGCGGACGGCGTTCTGCAAGTCCGCGAACGGGGGCGGGACGAACAAAAGACGCTCGGCGCGGAGCGATTGCTAACGATGCTGTCGGAGAAGATCAAGCGTCGCGAATGATCTTGACGACTATGCGACTTCCGACTACGATGGTAGGAAAACTTTGGCAGGTGACCGCGAATGAGGATGGCGTTCGTTCTGTTCGACAAGATGACTTTGTTGGATTTCTCGGGGTTTTGCGAAGCGGTGACCTGGCTGCGGATGCTGAACGCGTTCGACGACGTTACCTGGGAGTTCTGCGCCGATCGAGAGCAGGTGACGGACGATCGAGGATTGACGATGCGCGCCGGCCGCGTCTCTCCGAACTTGTCCGAGTACGACCTCGTGTTTATTCCGGGCGGCATGTCCACGCGTCAGCTCCGGTACGATGCCGCGTTCCTGGATTGGATTCGAACGGCGAAGGACGTTCCCTACCAAGTGTCCGTATGCACCGGAGCGTTGATCTGGGGAGCAGCGGGCTTCCTGGAAGGCAAGCGCGCGACGACGAATCCGTCCGCTTACGAGCTGCTTGAGCCGTACTGCGCTGAAGTGGCGAAGGAGCGGTTCGTAAAAGACGGGAACGTCTTTACGGGCGGCGGCGTGTCGGCTTCGATCGACCTTGGGCTGTATGTCGTCGAATCGCTCGCGGGTCCCGACGTCGCGAAGCTGGCGCAGGCGAAGCTGGACTATCCGTATTACACGCTTCAGTCGTAGGATCGTTACGGTTTTACGGTTCCATATACGCGATATAGGCATAATCCAGTTCGTCGCCGGCCGGCGTCGCAAGTTGAATCGACAGCAGTCTGTCGCGTTCGGCCGGGCGGAGGTCGCTCGTCTTCAGGACGACGACCTCGACGCCGGTCCGGCGCGGAGCGCCGACGACGACGATCTGATTCCCCGCCGTATAGAGACGAAAAACCGAGGTTTGGAAGACGACGAGGTATAAGTCTAAATCCGTCTCGTTCTGAAACATCGGGAACGGAACGCCGACGTTCCCCTTGAACGTAAGCTCGCCCGAAATTCCGATGTCATAGGTCGGGAACAGCCGGTGCAGGGCATAGTGGATGCGCGTCGGCACGTAGCTCCATCGGCCGCCCCAATACGTACTGTGCCAATGTTCCTCATACACCGGCCGGACGTAGTCGGCGTCTTGGCGGATCGTCCGAAACGGAATGAGCCTGCCCTTCTTTATGACGTCTCGGATCGGCACAACCTTCGTCGGGGCATGCCTTGCCAGCTCTTCCTCCTCCGGCAGCGCCTGCATCGTCACGGGCTCCGGAGGCTCCAGTCGGCGCAGCCGCCGCTCCAGCCGTTCGACGGCAGTCGATTCCGGCGCGGCCGCGGCGATCGAGACGGAGAGAAGCAAGGGGAGTACGACGCAACCGACGACGAGCGCGGTCCGCCGCGGCGTCTGCGACTTCATGGGTATCACCTCGCTCTTAGCTTGCCGACGAGCGGACGTTCGTATGCAGTATTTTCCAGAGGGATGTGGCATAATTTTCCTAGGGACGGTACGATAGGGTAAGGTTTGTAGGTATAGGGAGGAGTCGATTCCGATGAAGCTGCTATTGCTGCTATTTCTGGCGCTCTCCGGATGCATGCAGAGCCCGGGAGAGCGCGGTGCTTCGGATCCGGTCAAGCCGATCGACGAACGGCCGGCCGCCGCGGAGACGAAGGAGGGCGAATTCGTCTACCGTCTCGTAAGCGAAAGGAGCGAATACGAGAGCGGCGGCGAAGTGGTCTTATACGCAGAGCTGATATATACGGGACCGGAGGAATCGGTCACGATTTATCACGCCGCCTCTCCGTTTTCTTTTCCGATTCGCGAGACGACGAGAGGGTACGAGATCGGGTATATGATGAACCAACCCTTGCTGCATACGGAGCTTCGCCGGAACGTGCCGCTTCGCGAGACGTACGTCAAGAGCGGCGGCTTCGGCGAACAAGACGAACGGGAGTACGTCGAGTTTATGAAACGATTTTGGAAAGAAGGGTTTCCCGAAGGCGAGTACATTGTGAACGGATCCGCGGATTTCTTCGTCGGGAACGGCCCGGACGATTCGGACAAGATCGATTATCGAATCGAAGCGACGGTCTCGTTCGCCGTTAAGGGGAGTTAGGTCGGGGTTGACGACGAAAATGGAGGATTCGGACATGACGCGCGATCTCGACGCCGATCACCGTCCATGGCCGCTGCCGCAGCGCCCGTGGGTCATGAAGCAAACGTGGGACAGGCTGCTGTTCGCGCATTGGCCGGTTCGGCCGGACGAACTCCGCGACCTGATCCCTAGGGAGTTGACGCTGGACACGTTCGACGGCGCCGCTTGGGTCGCGGTCGTGCCGTTCGGCATGAGCGGCATTCGCCTCCGGGGACTGCCGCCTATTCCGGGAACGGCGGCGTTCCCGGAGATCAATGTGCGAACGTACGTCGCGCATCAAGGAAAGCCGGGCGTCTATTTCTTCAGCTTGGACGCGACGAATCCGGTGGCGGTCGCGTCGGCGCGTCGCTTCTTTCGCTTGCCGTACGTACGGGCGGACATCTCGGTCGATTCGACCGCGGAAGGCGTCGTCCATTATCGCAGCCGACGCACGCACCGGAACGCGGCGCCCGCCGAATTCGTCGCCTGGTACGCGCCGGTTTCCGAGCCGTTCCGCGCCGCGGCCGGAAGTTTGGAACGGTGGCTTACGGAGCGTTACGCCTTATACACCGTGCGTCGAGGCGACGTCTATCGAGGGGATATCCACCACGATCCGTGGCCGCTGCAGCTCGCGCAAGCCGACATCCGAACGAATACGATGGCCGCGGCGGCGGGAATCGCGCTTTCGGACGCGCCGCCGCTGCTGCATTACGCGCATAAGCTCGACGTGTTGTTATGGACGCTGGAGAAGACGTTGGAGAAAGGCTAACCGCGTTGTTTGTTTTTACAAATATTGTTGTTGAAGTTGTCGGAGCCGGTCACGGATATCGTCCACGAGCTCGGCCGGCTCTATGACCTCGGCATCCGTCCCCATGCTTAGGAAGAGGGAAGCGAAGTAGGAAAGATCTGGCTTCGGAATCCGGCCGGCGTAGCTGCCGGACCCGTCCTCGTTCACCTGGATGCCGTCGGCCATCCATTCCTCCGCTATGGCGCGGCGCACGCCGTTCCTCGTCAACCTCACCTCGAGCGAAACCCACCTGAAGAAGGTATCCGACGCATGCCGCCGCCAATCGCCCAAGTGAACGTCGGCTGACGGCACGTCCGACGGTGCGTCCCCGTCCGGCTCCGCCTCGAGAATTCGATCCGCCCGGAACAAGCGATAGTCTTCCCGGAGACGGCAATACGCCGGGCAGTACCAGAATCCGTTCTCCGCATAGACGCCTACCGGGTGGATCGTTCGCTCCTGCGCGCCTTCCTTCGAGTCGTATACGATCCGCAGCGGCTGCCGTGCGACGGACGCCGACAGCAGCAGCTTCAGATGGGGCGAGCCGACCGGCCGCTTCGGAATCTTGAACTCGATTCGATGCCGCATGCTGTCGATGCGCTGCTTGGCGTCCGCTGGCATATAGGAATAAAATTTTGCCAACGCCGTCCGCGTCTCGGCCTCGAACGGAAGCTCCCCGAGCTGCTGCAGCGACTCGTACGCGAGGAACATCGCGGCGGCTTCTTCTTCGGTGAACGCGATCGGCGGGAGCAGGCGCTCCTTCATGAGCCGGTACCCTCCATGCGGCCCGACCTCGGAATACAGCGGCACCCCGATCGCTTCGAGCTCTTGTAAGTCCCGAAGGATCGTCCGCTTCGACACGCCGAACGCTTCCGCCATTTCCCCGGCCGTAAACTGCCGCCGCCGGTTGATTTCCACGAGCAGCTCCATCAATCGTTGCGATCTCGTCATTTTATTTTCCATCCATCTCCGTATTGGTGAAAAGAATTGTCACTATTATATGATACTTTAGTTCTTGGGCAAACCAATCCATCGAAGACGAAGGAGTGTTCGTAGATGACGAACGGAACGGCGAAGATGAAGGAGCAGTTGTTCGAGGAGTTTGAGCTTGGGATGCGGACGGCTTGGCGGTTGATCGGACGCATTCGGCCGGAGCAGTGGTCGTACCGCCCGGCGGACAACATGCGTACGCTGCAGGAATTGGTACACCATATCGCCTCGCTGCCCGAGGTGGATGTCATGATCGCGAAGGAGGCGACCGAAGACGAGGTTCGCGCCGCGGAGAAGACGTACGCGCGATTGGATTGCGACGCGGAGGCGCTGACGGCGGCAATGGGGCGAGGGTTCGAAGGGTTGAAGCAGCATTACGGCGCCATGTCGGACGAGGAGTTTCTGCATCGGGCGACGACGCCGTATTACGTCAATCACCCGACGCTCCAATCGAGGTGGCTGCTGGAGACGGTCACGCATTTGTTCCATCACCGGTCCCAACTGTTTCAGTACGTGAAGGCGCTCGGACATGACGTAACGATGATGGATTTATACGTCCTATAGCCGCGCGACGCATTACTTGATTCCTGAACATCCTCCATAGTATCATCCCTAGAAAGCAGTAGGGAAGGAATGGGGGAGTGTCCGTTGACGTTCGAGTTTCTTGAGGGCTTCGATCGCATTCGCGGCGAAGAGATCGATCTGTCCCTTGCCTTCAAGGCGCCCGGGATCGAAGAGATCGGAATCGTTCCGTCCTATATTTTCGATATCGTACTGCACGGGACGTACGAGGTCGTCGGGAGGATCGACGTGCGTATCGGGATGAACCGGAACTTGTATTATGGGGGCCACATCGGTTATTCCGTGGAGGAAGCCTACCGCGGGAGAGGCTTCGCGGCGAAAGCGTGCCGACTCGTCCGGCGCGTCGCGGTCGCGCACGGCATGCGGACGGCGCTGATTACTTGCAATCCGGAGAACGCCGCCTCAAGGAAGACATGCGAGAATATCGGCGCGGTCCTGCAGGACATCGTCGATCTCCCGCCCGACAACGATATGTATCGAGAAGGCGAGCGGCGCAAGTGCGTCTACGAATGGAAGCTGGAAGATTGAAGCCGCGGGACCGCCGAACGTTAACAGAAATACCATGCCGCGATCATCGTTTCTTTACATTTGCCTGTTATCATGAAATCAGAAAAACCAAACCTTAGCGAAATTCTCGAAGAGGGAGTGTTGCTTGATGAATGGTTTTCCGATTTTGGTCGCGGTTGCGATCGCCGTGCTCATTGGCGTATGGTATTGGACGAAGAAGCGGTCCTGGAAGACGGTATACAAGCGGACGGAATTAACGGAGCAGGCGTCGGATCAATACGCGCTGCTGCAGGAGGAAGGCATTCGATGCCGCATCCGAAGCGTGCCGATCCGCACGAATATGAACGCGGGCGCCGTCGCGCAGGGCGGCCTAGAAGCGGTCGAGATGATGACGGTCGTCGAGGTCCACAGGAATGACTTGGAGCAGGCGAAGCGGTTGTTGGAAGAACGGGTACAGGGCCAATACGAGTTTATGTTCGAAGCATCCTAAAGAAATCCCCGGCACGGACGTGTCGGGGATTTTTGCGTTCTGGTACAATAGGATAAATTCGGAAAATGGGGTGGCCGCATGTTTCCAACAGTCGTCTTTGTTATCTCCTTCGGCATCGCCGCCGTCATGCTTCTCCTTTTCGCCTTGGGCTTTCGCATCATCATGCCTTCCTCGACGCAGTGGATCGGGTTCGGTATCGTACTCCTATTATTCGGCATCGGACTGTCCACGGCGGTTCAAGGCAGCGATCCGTGGGGGATTTTATTCTTGTCGTTCGGTCTCGCTTGCGGATTGATCGGTTTTCTGAAGAAAAGATAAAAAAGTCGAGTCTCGAGACAAACCGCTTTCCGGTTTCCGTCGTTGTTCCTTACGTAAGGAAACTTTTCCTAACGGGGAGGAACGTTGATGAAAACTTGGATACGGGGCGTACGGCTGGGGGTCGCGGCGGGGCTGCTGTCGCTGACCGCGGCGTTCGGCATCGGGGCGTCCGCGGCGGAGGATGATTTCACGTTGCAGTCGGACGCCGACGTCGCGGGACGACTCGGTCTTCTGCTTGGGGACGGCGACGGGCTGACAAGAGACTACTTGGAGAAGACGTCTACGCGATTGCAAGCGGCGTTGATCTCGCTGCGGTTGACCGGCAAGCTGCAGGAAGCGATGGATTACGAGCCGACGTCGAACTTTATCGACAAGGATTCGGTTTCGGTCGGGAATCAAGCGGTGCTGGGGTATTTGAAGGAACATCCGGAGCTCGGATGGCAAGGGTCCGGGGACGGGACGTTCGATCCGTTATCCGTCATCAGCTCGCAGCAGTTTTATAAAGTGATGCTCGAAGCGCTCGGTTATGCGGAGGGCGTAGACTTCGCGTATGCCGATACGGAAGCGTTCGCAGCCTCCAAAGGGCTGGGCGGCATTCGCGGCGAAGGCGAGCTGACGAACGCGCATCTGGCGACGGCGCTCGTCGAGAGCCTGGGGGCGACGACGTCCGAAGGCGGCACGCTGCTCGCGTCGCTCCAGGCTTCCGGCGTCGTAACGGCGGATGCGGCGCTGCCGACGGGGAAGCGACTCGCGCTCGCGAACGATCCGGAGCTCGGGACGGTGTTGACGAATTCGGAAGGCCGGACGTTGTATTTCTTTACGAAGGACGTCGCGGACTTGAATTCCTGTCAAGGCGGCTGCCTAACCAATTGGCCGATCTTCTACGAGGACGATCTGATCGTCCCCGCAACGCTGAAGGCGGACGACTTCGCCGTGTTCACCCGTTCGGACGGCGAGAAGCAGCTTACCTATAAGGGGTGGCCGCTCTACACGTTCGCGAAAGACGCGGCGGCGGGCGATGCGAACGGCGAAGGGGCGAACGGCGTCTGGTTCGCGGCGAAGCCCGATTACGCCGTCATGATCGGAACGTCGGCGGAGCATGGCGACTACTTAACGGATGCGTACGGCAATGCGCTTTATTATTTCGATAAGGACTCGCCGAACGCCAGCGCTTGCGCAGGGCAATGCGTCGCGAACTGGCCGTTGTTCATGGCCCATGGAGCGGTGCCTTCCACGCTGTCGGCGGACGATTTCGGCATGATCAACCATCCGGAGGGCGGCATGGTTTCGACCTTCAAGTCGTATCCGCTCTATTATTTCGCGAAGGATGCCGCATGGGGCGATACGCTCGGGCAGAACGTCAACAACGTCTGGTTCCTGGTGTCGCCGAAGACGTTCGAAGGCACGAGCGCCGAAGCGGGCGCGGGAGCGGGGACGGGGGCCGGCGCGCAGCAAGGGAAGACATACAACGTAGACATTCGGGAGTTCAGCTTCGGGAGCGAGCCGCTCACGGTCGAAGCCGGTTCGACCGTCGTCTTTACGAACTACGACGATATGGAGCATAACGCCGTCGCGGCGAACGGCGCGTTCGCTACGCCGCTGCTGAAGAAGGGCGAATCGTTCGCGATCACCTTGAACGAGGCGGGGACGTACGAATATTTCTGCGAGCCGCATAAGCGGTTTATGACGGGCACGATCATCGTGAAGTAATTCGGAGGAGGCGGAACGAGTGAGTCGATGGAAATATGCCGCGCGTTCGATGTCGATCGTCCTGCTGCTGTTCGCTGCGGCCTGCGGCTCGGCGGGGGGCGGCGGCTCGGGTGATACGCCTGCGACGCCGGCGGAGCAGCCGAAGGTCGAGCAGACTGCGCAGCACGCGGACGGGGAGTCGCATGAAGAGCCCGCGGCGTCGGAGCCGGAGCCGGCGACGTCCGGGCCGGCGGAAGGAGTCGAAGCTCCGCCGGCGGAGGAACCCGCAAAGACGGAAGAGCCGGCGGACGAACCGCCGGAGCAGCCAGCAGAGGAGCCTGTCGAGAAACCGGCCGCGCAGCCGGAGCCGGACCCTGCGCCGCCGCCTCCGAAGGCGGAGCCCGTTCGTCACGTCGTGGAAATCGTCGACTTCGCCTTTTCCCAGGATCGCTTGGAAATCAACGCGGGCGATACCGTCGTATTCGTAAATAAAGACGCGGTCGGGCATACGGCGACAGCCGAGGACGGGTCGTTCGATACCGGGATTCTGAAGCAAGGGGAAGAGAAGGAAGTGACGTTCGCCGAAGCCGGAGAGTTTCCGTATATTTGCACGCCTCACCCGGGAATGAAAGCGACGATTCTCGTGAAGTAGTCGGACACGGATATGGGAGGTGGGGGTGCCGTATGCTGCATCTATCCGACGGCGAGCTGATGCGGCTCGTCAAAGCGAAGCGTCGCGCCGCCTTGTCGGAGCTGTACGATCGATATGCCTCGCTCGTCTACTCGTTCGCCTTGAAGGCGATGAGAGAGGAGAGCGCGGCTCGGGAGGTCGTACAGACCGTCTTCTTGCGGTTGTGGACGACGGAATCCGAGTATGATCCCGAGAAAGGGGCGTTCTCGAGCTGGCTCGTCACGATCACGAGAAACATCGCGATCGATCGGAAGCGCCGCATCCGCAGAGAAGCCGAGCGACAGGCGGAGCTTGCGCCGGAGCGATGGGAGCGGATTCCCGACGAGACGAACGTCTCGCCTGAGGAGCTTGCGATCCAGAGCGGCATGCGGCAACAAATCCGCACGGCGTACCGGCATTTGTCCGCGCAGCAGATCGCGTTGCTGGAGCATTTCTATTGGAACGGGTACAGCCTTAGCGAGTTGTCGAAGCTGTACGGCCAACCGCTGGGGACGGTTAAGCATCGACTGCATCAGACGTTGAAAATATTACGAAGGCATCTGACCGCCGAAGGGGAGGGATGGTAATGCGCAAGAGCGATCGGGAACCGATCTGCGGCTTCCTGCTCGAGTATGTGTCCGGCAACGGAACCGAAGCGGAGCGACGCGCGTTCGAACGCCACCTCCCCGGATGTCCGGCTTGCACGGATGAGGCGGCAGAGCTTACCGAGGCTTGGGAGGGGGTGTCCGCGAACATGGAGCGGGTCGAACCGCCGGAGGATTTGAAGAAGCAAGTGCTCGACGCCGCGTTCGCTTCCGAGCCGCCGACGTCCGAGCCGCCGGCGTTCGAGCGGCCGCCTTCTCGGCCATGGCTGCGGTACGGCTTCGCGGCGGCGGCATCCGCCGTCATCGCCGTTATGGCGTTGTGGAATTACGAGCTTCAGTCGGACCGAAGCGCGATGCCGCTCCCGTTGGAAGAAGCGGCGTCGGTGTCCGCGGCGAGCATCGAGAGGCTGGTACCGCTCTACGCGTCGGCGGCGGCGGAGCGCGCTTACGGCGTCGCGTGCGTCGTGAACAACGGCCGCGATAAGCAGTTTATCGTCTACGTGTTCGGCGCGCAGCGAACCGAAGGGGAGGAAGCGTACCAAGTATGGCTATTGAAGGACGGCGAACGTTCGAGCGCCGGCACGTTCCGCGTGAACGAGGACGGCATCGGCGTACTCGCGATGCCGATCGCCACGGAGCCGCCGGCGTTCGATGCGATCGGCATTACGATCGAACCGGACGATCGGGGGGATCAGCCGAGGGGGGAGCGGGCGTTCGCCTCCTGACGGAAGGAGAACTTGGAAATCTGCCCTTGACACATCGGTTCGTCCGTTCCACTATGGAAGTAATCGACGACGAATAGGAGGGGGATTTTCCCATGGTACAACGTCCCGCAAGCGAGGAGTACAACCCGTATTTCGCCGTGTATATCGATCGCGTCCCGGATGGGGACATCGTGGAACAGCTTCGTAGGCAGCAATCGACGCTGGTCGAGCTGCTGGACGCGATTCCGTCGGAGAAGCTGACGTATCGATACGCGCCCGGCAAGTGGAGCGTCGCCCAGCTGATCGGACATATCGCGGATACGGAGCGGGTCATGAGCTATAGACTGCTGCGCGTGGCGCGAGGCGATCGGACGCCGCTGCCCGGCTTCGATCAGGATCTGTTCGTCGCGAATTCCAACTTCGACGAATGGACGGTCGGCAGCTTGAAGGACGAATACGAAGCGGTGCGGAAGTCGACGTTGTCGCTGCTCCAAGGACTGCCCGCATCGGCGTTCGCGTTCCGCGGCGTCGTCGGCGGCAACGAAACTTCGACCGCGGCGCTGGCGTACATTATCGCAGGTCATGAGCTGCATCACGTGGACATTTTGCGGCGTCTGTACCTGTAAGACGGAAAAAAAGTCGGTCCTGGAAGCGCGTTCCGGAACCGACTTTTTTCCGTTTCTTACAGTTTGAACACGTTCATCGATTGCTGCAGCTGGGAGACCAGCTTCGTCATCTGCTCCGACTGGGCGACGATCGCCCTTACGGCGGCGATCTGTTCGGACATCGACGCGGACACCTGCTCCGTGCCGGCCGCGGATTGCTGCGTGAAGGCGGAAATGTTCTCGACGATGCCGGAAATTTGCTTCGAGCTCTCTAACATCTGCTCGCTCTCCTCCGCGAAGACGGCGATCTGTTCGGAGATGAACGTTACGTTGCGCACGATCTCCGAGAACACTTGCTCCGTCTCGGCGATGAGTCGCGTCTGCTCCTCGACGATCTGTTCGTTCTCCGACATCGAAACGAGCGCCTTCTCGATGCTCTGTTCGATCGTACGTACGAGCTTGAACACTTCCTTCGTCGAGCCGGTCGACTCTTCGGCGAGCTTGCGCACTTCTTGCGCGACGACCGCGAAGCCGAGTCCGTGCTCGCCCGCGCGGGCCGCTTCGATCGAAGCGTTCAGGGAAAGCAGATTCGTCTGCTCGGCGATCTCCGATATCGTGCGCGTAATTTGGGAGATGCCGTTCGCCTGCTTGGCCAATTCGTGAATCGTCTGGGAGACGTTCGCCGTCGCCTGCACGTTCCGACGCATGCCGCCGGTTTGCGTTTCTACGGAATCGAGCCCCTTGCGGACGAGCTCCATCATCTGGCCCGACTTCGCGTTCATTTCGCGCGTCGATTCGGTGTACGCCCCGACCTTCTGCTCGATATTCTTCGTCGCGACCGATACGCCGGCGATTTCTTCGGACACCTGAGCGGCGCCCGACGCCAGCTCGTTCGCCGCGGTCGACACTTCCTCGAGGACGGTCTTCATGTTTTCGTTCTTCATATAGATATCTCGGCTTGACTCGAAGACGTGCTTCGACGTGCGGCTCGTCTCCTGCAGCAGCTCGCGCAGCTTCTCGATCATCTTGTTGAACGCCGCGCCCAGCTGTCCGAGCGTATCGTCGGACTGCATCTCGATGCGGCTCGTGAAATCCCCCTTGGATATGGCAAGCGCCGCCTTCGTCATATCGTCGATCGGTTCTGTAAGCGTTTTCTCAAGCCAACGGAAGAAAAGGACGCTAAGCCCGCCCAATACCGCTAAGCTCAACAAGCCGATCGCAATACGTCCGAACGCGATGAAGAACGGGAGCATCACGATTGTGTAGGCCAAAATGACCACGTAATTCCCGAATTGCAATTTGCGATTGAACGATAAATTCGTAAACCAGTTCATCATAACGCCCCTTTGACTAGGAATGAAGTCTTGGGCAAATTATAACATTTTATGCCATGAAGTACTATAGATACTTTCTGTCGAAGCTTTGGAGGATGGATACCTTAGGGGGCGTCCGGCAACACTATAGCGAATCGCAAGGGAGGGACGAACGAATGGCTCCATACGAGGAACAGAGCAAGCAAGAGGCGGACGGAGACCCGAATACCGTCCTAGAGGATACGTCGGCCCACGAACGCATCGGATTTCGGATGGACGACACGAAGAATGCGAGCGTCAATCTGGGCAGTACGTCGGATTGGCTCGGCAAGGAGAACGAGCAGCGCAAGAAGAGCCCTCGGTGACGAGGGCTCAGACTGTAGAGAAAGCCACCGTTTATCGGAGGCTTTTCTCTTTTTATGGTTTAGATTCTGGTATTGAAAAAGATCGCCTTACTCATCCTGCCTTCTTGGCTAGGTAGAGGGCGATCTTTTTTATGTTCTGTACGGTGGCCGTCATCAACGCTTGCTCGTTTATGTTCGCAAGCCCACGGAAACGGCAATAGCGAAGTCCGTGGAGCTCTTTGGCATCCGCGAAACTTCGCTCAATCGTTTGGTATCTCAATCGGTACAAGTACTTTCCGGAAGGACTCAATCGATTCTTCCGGATCCATTCCTTGCTGTCTTCCCAAACATGTCGGGTAATTACTTTCTGGTGGTTCCGCGAGCGAGTACATTGCTCGAGGACTGGGCAGTTACTGCAAATCCGTTTGTCGGATTTGTACAATCTGTAGCCCGTACGGTCTGTGGTTGAGTACGCCAACTCATGTTTTTCGGGGCATATGTAGGCATTCTTCTCCGGGTCGTATTTAAAACGCCACTTTGCAAACAAACCTTTAGCCGGCGTGTACGCACGGTAACCAATGACCGCGTAGAGGTTACGGTCATGAAGTTCTTTGCAGATTGGTGCTGTTAAGTAACCGGCGTCCAGTGCGACGGCCTCAAGTTTATGAAATCCAAAGCGTTGGATTTGGCGTTCTAAGCGAGCGACATAAGGGACCGAGTCGTGAACGTTGCCAGGGGTAACATGCACATCCGTAACAATATTGAACTTGTGGTCTACGGTGCGATGATCGAGGTAAAAGAAGCCCTCCGGCTTCCCGTCGCGAACCATGTATCCACTGTCCGGGTCGGTAGTACTGACCTTTATCGT
>NZ_VCIW01000036.1 GCF_005765165.1 Paenibacillus antri
GGCGAATCGATTATCCGGTATTAGCAGGCGTTTCCGCCAGTTATCCCGGTCTTATGGGCAGGTTGCCTACGTGTTACTCACCCGTCCGCCGCTAAGTGAACCCCGAAGGGAACACTCCGCTCGACTTGCATGTATTAGGCACGCCGCCAGCGTTCGTCCTGAGCCAGGATCAAACTCTCCAAAAAGGGTAGTTCAATATACTGCGCTCATTACAAGCTAGCTTTATTTCTTTAAAAAGCATATGCGCTCATGTTCAGTTTTCAAGGAGCAAGCTTGTCTTACTCGGTGTTGCTTGTCCGACTCGCTCAAGCGGCCGGAAAAACAATTTAACATAAAACTGTGTTTCAAATCAACCTCTAATTTATTCCAACCGCCAATTTCTTATGAATTAAAACGGTCGGATGACTAATCTACCCGAAATTAATAACATAATCAAGTGGAATTCTCTTCCTTATGCTGTCTTCGGCTTTAGGGCCGTCCGAGAGGCTTGAAGAACCAAACAGGATCCTGTTCAAACCACAAATAAAGCGAAGCCTCTTGAAGGACAAGAGGTTTCGCTTTATTTTCTCTAGGGGATGGAACCCCTGACCTCGTACTGCCAGCGACGCGCTCCCCCACGATTGTCGGTTTCACTGCCCCGAAACTGATTTGTAATGATTTAATAATTTTTCTATTCGATCCTTGATCAGTTCACATAAACATTCGGGTTTCACCGATATAACTTGATTACCAAATTTCATAAAAAAATCAGCTATGAACGCTTCTTCTCCTGGATTATAATAACCCCTAATAACGGTTCTATTCCCAATGTCAATTTTCATCGAAGGGTAATGTTCTTTAAAAAAAATATCTTTTGCTTTTTCTTCAATTTCTACCTCAAAGTCAATACTGAACTTTGAACGATAAAGTTCTAACGAACGATTCATTAACTCCTCAATGGAAAAAGGAGATTTCATATCTTCTTCCACTATGGCAGTAACTCGATCACATCGGAAGACCCTGTATCGATTCGTTTTAAGATCAATACCTGCCGCATACCATTGACCAAACTTAGCAGAAATTTTAAAAAATTGAACATGATAGCATTTTTCCTCATTGTTTCTGGAATATCGAATCGTGCAGTTGCTCTCGTTTAAAATGCTTTGTAAGATTTTTTCTAAAAATCGGCTTTCATGATGATGCGGGTTCATTTCAAACTGCAGTACCTTTTTCATGACGGTAATTTGCTCGATTTGCTTTTGAGAAAGACAACTTTCAAACTTTTCATTGAGTTGATTGACGCTTAAATGAAATGGTGTAGATTCATAAGATTTCAAAGTCAACATGGCAAAGTATAGCGCATACACTTCATCCATCGTAAACATAATTGGGGATAGCAGGCGATTCTTTAGGATCCCGTAACGTCCATATCTGCCATGTTCCACAAAAATCGGCATTCCCAATTGCTCTAAAGATTCAACATCCCGCAGCGCCGTACTTTTTGAAATCTGATATTTCTCCATAAGATCATGTAAATTAAAGAACTCTTTACCGTTCAGGTATCGGATCATGTCATTTAATCGTTCTGATTTATTCATATATCTGAAAACCTCATTTAAGGTGTCATCCTTTGATACCTTAAAAGAGTACAATCAACTTCGTTGGATATCAAGCAGTTCCTACAAATTCGCGAAAAGGAGACCAAACCATGAGTACAACACTGGAAGCAGCAATATTTTTATCCATGAACGGAAGAGCGAAAGAAGCCATCGAATTTTATAAGCTCCATTTTCATGCAAAACAATTGTTACTCGTCACCTACGAAGACATGGCAAAACGCGACAATTCATTGCAACTTACTGATGAAAATAAGCATTGGATTACTCACTCTGTTTTAGCCATCGGTAAAACAAAGATGATGATCGCCGAAGATCCAATGGATATCAACGTAAAGTATACGATCGGGAATAATACCTCTATTTGTATTCAAAGCGCTGACTTGAATGAAATCGAGAATTTTTACAAAAGTTTGACCACGGATGACCGCGTTAGGATCATTGTTCCTTTATCCAGCAATGCGTTTAGCAAAGCGTATGGGATCATTGAAGACCCTTTCGGTATTCAAATTCAACTGATGTATGACCATCGATTGCAATAAAGTGGTTCCTAGCGCCGGGACCGAACACAAAAAAAACACGCCTTTACTTGGCGTGTTTAACATTTGTGATTGGTGGACTCTAGGGGGATCGAACCCCTGACCTCGTCGCTGCCAGCGACGCGCTCTCCCAGCTGAGCTAAGAGCCCGAAACGACAAAATCAATATTATCACGCTCGGCGGGCTCTGTCAATGCGGGATCACGTCTTATTCAGCAGCGTCGATAGCTCCTTCATAAACATGTCGATGTCCTTGAACTGGCGGTACACGGAAGCGAAGCGGACGTAAGCGACCTCGTCGACCTTGTACAGCTGCCCCATCATCAGCTCCCCGATGTCGCGACTCTCGATCTCCGTGCTGGCCGTCTGGCGAAGCTCGCGCTCCACCTCGTCGACGATCTGCTCCAGCCGCTCGACCGATACGGGGCGCTTCTCGCACGCCCGGACGAGGCCGCGAAGCAGCTTCTCGCGGCTGAACTCCTCCCGGCTGCCGTCCTTCTTGACGATCATCAGCGGCGCTTCCTCCACCGTTTCGAACGTAGTGAAGCGGCGCGCGCATCGCTCGCATTCCCTGCGCCGGCGGATCGATTTGTTATCGTTCACGGGACGAGAATCGAGCACCTTCGTTCCGTCATGATCGCAGTATGGACATCTCACAACCAAGTCGCTCCTTCCGCTTCGAACTTCAAACTATGAATCGATATTACCATACAATCCCTGTTTTGAACCTTAGAGAAGCGCACATAATACTATCACCAACGACGAGGAGGTGAAACACATGGGTACAGGTTCTCAAAGCTCCAACACCTTGGTCGTACCTCAAGCGAACCAAGCGTTGGACCAACTGAAGTATGAAGTAGCTCAGGAGCTGGGCATTCAAATCCCGAATGACGGCTACTACGGTCACATGGCTACTCGCGACACGGGCGCGATCGGTGGTCACATCACTCGCCGCCTGGTGCAAATCGCCGAGCAGCAACTCGCCGGCCAATTCAAGTAATCTTCCGCTTCATGGAACATCGGGAGGTTGCGCGGGATACCGCGCAGCCTTTCCGATGTTTTTATTATGGATTCGGCGCCAGTTCCGGATACGTCTGCTCGTACTTTACATAATAATAATACACCCGATGGACGTAGTGTCTCGTCTCGCCGAACGGTATGTCGTCGGCGCGATCCAACGTGCCGTCCCATCGTCCTTCGGACAGCCACCGTTCGACGTTGCCCGGACCGGCGTTGTACGCCGCCGCGACGCGCGCGATCGCGTCGCGCTTCGCTTCGCCGTCTGACGCGAACTGCTGCTGGAGCGACCGCACGTACCATGTCCCGTACCGGATATTCCGATCCGCCTCCTGCAGCCGTTCCGGTCCCGCGGGCTCGTCCCCTTCCTGCTTCGCGATCCATTCGGCCGTCGGCGGCATCAGCTGCATGAGTCCGATCGCGCCCTTGGGGGACGTCTTCGTCGGGCGGAAGTTGCTCTCCACGCGGATGATCGAGGCGATCAAGTACGGATCCACGTCGTACGCTTGCGATTGCTCCACGATCAGCGCTTCGTATTGAAGCGGATACATCCACTTCCCGAGCAGCGCCCGATCGAAGTATAACACCAGCAGAACCAATAGCAATAAAACCGCGTATAACCTCTTCCTGCGGTACCACGCCCGTTCGCTCGTTCCGACCATTACGTCGAACCCGTCTTCCCGGCGACGTACGCTTCGACTTGCCGCTCCGTCTCGGCGAGCGAGCCGCTGTTGTCGATAACGACGTCGGCTCGCTTCCGCTTCTCTTCGATCGGCATCTGAGCGTCGATGCGTCGTTCCGCGTCCTCGCGGGACATCCCGTCCCGCGCCATGAGGCGCTCGAGCTGCACTTCGCGCGGCACGTACACGACGAGCACGTCTTCGAACGCGTAGAGCTTGTCCAACCCGGACTCGTACAACAACGGAATGTCGGCGACGACGAGCCGCTCGGGCTCTTTCTCGTTCCATTCCGACATCTGTCTGGCCATTTCCTCGCGAATGCGCGGATGGGTGATCGCTTCGAGCTTCCGCCGCGCCGACTCGTCGCCGAACACGATCGAGCCGAGGCGCTTGCGATCCAGCGTTCCGTCCGGCGCGATCACGTCTTCGCCGAACGTCTCGCGAATGTCGAGAAGCGCCGGACGCCCGGGGAGCACGACGTCGCGAGCGATCCGGTCCGCGTCCACGATTTTCGCGCCGCGCGCTTCCAGCATCCGGGATACCGTCGATTTGCCGCAGGCGATGCCGCCTGTAAGTCCGACGTTCAACCGAATTTCCCCTCTACATTAATTTCATGAATCCCATTACGATCAAGATGCAGCCCGGCAGCAGCGTCAGCTTGCCGATCCATCGCCAGCCGGAGAGCAGAAAGCCCAGCTTGACGCCGATCGCGATGCACGCGCCGCACGCCGCGCCGATCATCAGCGAGGTCGCCACCGGCGGAAACCCGATCAAGGCCGCGCCCACGCCCGCGCCGAGGCTGTCGAGCGACAGCGCGATGCCGAGCAGCACCGCTTCCGAAGCGGTGATCACGCCCGAACGGTCCATGTCCGCCATCGACGGCGTGCGCCAAATCCGGATAATAAGCCCGAATTGACGGATCTCCCATTGCAGCACCGTCTTTTCGGCTGCGGCCGACGCCTCGGCCGGCGTCGCTTCGGCCGGCGCGCTCGCATCGGCCCCCGACGGCTTCGACGGGTCGTCGCCTGCCGCCGATTCCCGGCGCGACGTCAACAGCATCTGCACGATCGCCCATGCGCCGATCGCGATCAAGATGGCCGCCCCCGTCCAACGCGCCGCCCGTTCGGGCAGCCACTCCACGAACAAGCCGCCGACGGCCATCGACCCGAACAGGACGAACGCTGATAATAACGATACGATTCCGATGGAATACGCCGGAATGCGGATCTTCCGAATTCCGTACATCATGCCGGCGCTCAAGCCGTCCAAGCTGACGGCCAGCGCCAGCGCAAGCATCGACCCAAAGGCCACCACGTTCGATCCCTCCCGAAGGCATCCGCCTATATTGGATACCTTCACTATATGGAGGGACGCCGTCAGGTGTGCTTCTGCCCCTGGTCCCGCTTCGCGCGGCTTCTCTTCTTCGGCTGGCACCGCGGACAAATATGCGTGCCGCGGCCGCCGACGACGAACTTCTCGATGACGCCGCCGCAGCCGGCCGGACACGGTTCGCCTTCCCGCCCGTAGGCGCGCAGGCTGAATTGATAAGCGCCTTGCTCGCCCTGGCCGTTCACGTACGACTTTACGGACGAGCCGCCCGCTTCGACCGACGCGGATAACGTCGCCACGATCGCCCCATGCAGCCGTGCGAGCTCGGCGCGGGAGAGCTCGTCGGCCGGCCGCTCGGGATGAATGCCGGCGGCGTGCAGCGCTTCGTCGACGTAGATGTTGCCGATGCCGACGACGACTTCTTGGTTCAGCAGCAGCGGCTTGATTTTCGTCTTCTTCGCGCCGAGAGCTTCGCGGAACGCGGACAGCGTGAACGCCTCGTCGAGCGGTTCGAGCCCGAGCTTCGACAACGGCCCTTCCCGCGTCTCCTCGCCCGGCTTGTACAAGTCCATCGTGCCGAACTGCCGTACGTCGCGGTATCGCAGCTCCGTGCCGTCGGTAAACCGGAAAATAACGTGCGTATGAAGCTCCGTCTCGTCCTCCGCGTCATATAAGCCGTAGCGGCCTTCCATACGCAGGTGGGACAGGAGCAATAATTCGCCTAGATCGAATTTCAGAAATTTGCCTCGCCGTTCGACGCCGCGGATCGTCAACCCTTCGAGCGCTCTCGCGAACGCCTCGGGCTCCGCCGGACGGCGGATAATGCGCGGCAGCCGGACGTCGACCGACCGGATCGTCTTGCCCGCCACGAGACGCTGCAGCGTTCTTCGGACGGTTTCCACCTCGGGTAATTCAGGCATCGCTCTATCACCTCAACTCCCGATTATACCGCATGAGAGGGCCGTATCCTCTATTTCGCTTCGTACCAATTGCTGCCTTCGCTGACCTCGACCTTGAGCGGCACGTCGAGCGCGAGCGCGCTCTCCATCGTCTCGCGCACCATGGCGCGCATCGTCTCGAGCTCCTCCGGCGGCACCTCGAACACCAATTCGTCGTGCACCTGCAGCAGCATGCGGCTCTTCACGCCCGCTTCGCGCATCCGATCGTCGAGCCGCACCATCGCCAGCTTGATGATGTCCGCGGCCGTGCCTTGGATCGGCGTATTCATCGCCGTCCGCTCGGCGAACGAGCGGATATTGAAGTTCGAAGCGTGAATTTCCGGCAAATACCGGCGGCGATTGAGCAGCGTCGTGACGTATCCGTCTTTGCGCGCCTGCTTCTTGATGTCGTCCATGAACCGCCTTACGCCGCTGAACACGTCCAAGTATTGCTCGATGAACTGCGCCGCGTCCTTGCGGTTGATGCCGAGGTTGTTCGACAAGCCGAAGTCGCTGATGCCGTAGACGATGCCGAAGTTGACGGCTTTCGCCTGCCGGCGCATGTTCGCGTCGACCGCGTCCGCGCTCACGCCGAACACGTCCATCGCCGTCTTCGTATGGATGTCCATGTCGTTCTGAAACGCTTCCTTCATCCGCTCGTCGCCCGAGATGTGCGCGAGGACGCGCAGCTCGATCTGCGAATAGTCGGCCGCGAGAATGCGCCAGCCCGGCTCGGACGGCACGAACATCTTCCGCAGCTTGCGGCCTTCCTCGGTGCGGATCGGGATGTTTTGCAGGTTCGGGAACTGGCTGCTGAGCCGCCCCGTCGCCGCGATCGTCTGACGGTAGTACGTATGAATTTTCCCGGTCGCGCGCACTTCCTTCTGCAGCCCTTCCACGTACGTCGATTGCAGCTTCGAGAGCGTGCGATAGTGAAGCAGATTGCTGACGATCTCGTGGTACGGCGCCAGCTTCTCCAGCACCTCCGCGTCCGTCGAGTAGCCCGTCTTCGTCTTCTTCACCGGCGGCAAACCCAACTTTTCGAAAAGGATTTCCCCAAGCTGCTTCGTAGAGTTCAAGTTGAACTCCGTTCCGGCCTGCTCGTAGATCGTCGCGACCAGCTTGTCGAGCGCTTCGGTCAATTCGACGCCGTAGCGCTTCAGCTCGTCGACGTCGACCTTGACCCCTTGCAGCTCCATGCGCGCGAGCACGAACGACAGCGGCAGCTCCAACTCGTACATAAGCGGCTCCATCTCGTGTTCGGCCAGCTTCTTCCGCTGCCGCTCGGCGAGCTCCGCCACCGCCCGCGCCTTGCGGCCCAGATGCTCCGCGATTTTCTCCGGCTCGGGCAGCTTAAACTTCGCGCCCTTGCCGAACACGTCGTCGTCGGAAGGAACCGCGATGCCGTCCTTCCCCGCGATGTCGCTGAGGGCGTGGCTCGATTCCGTCGGATCGAGCAAATACGCGGCGAGAATCGTATCGAACGCGACGCCGCGCAGCTCGACGCCTTGCCAGGCGAGCGCGAGCTCCGCCTTATGCGCGTCGTGAATCGTCTTGCGCGCGTTCGCGTCCGCGAGCCAGGACCGGAGCGGCGCCGCCTCGCTCGAGGCGAGGAACGGCATCGGCGCGAAATACGTCCGCTCTTCGTCCGCGTAGAGGGCGAGACCGAGCACTTCCGCGCCGTGCGGATTTTCGCCGATCGATTCGACGTGCGCGCCCCGAACGTCCGGAAGCGCCGCGACGAGGGAAGCGACGGTCGAAGCGTCGACCGTCGTCACCTGAATGGCGGCCGCCTCGGAGCCGCCCGAAGCGGCGTCGCTTCCGCCGATCGCGAGACGTTCCAGCAGCGATTTGAACTCGAGCTTCTGGAACATCGTCCGCATGCCGTTCGTATCGAAGCCCTCGAACGCCAGCTCGTCCCAGCCGGCGTCGTACGGCACCTCGCGGAAGATCGTCGCGATTTCCTTGCTCATGCGGGCGCTGTCCGCATGCTCCTTGATCGTCTCCTTCATCTTGCCTTTGATCTCTTCGACGTGCTCCAGCACGCCTTCGACCGAGCCGAATTGATGAAGCAGCTTCAGCGCCGTCTTCTCGCCGACGCCGGGGACGCCGGGAATGTTATCGCTCGCGTCGCCCATGAGCCCTTTCAGGTCGATGATTTGACGCGGCGTCAGTTGATATTTTTCTTGGATGTAAGCCGGGTCGTACATCTCCGTCTCGCTGATGCCCTTGCGGGTCAGCGCGATGCGCACGCGATCGGAAGCGAGCTGCAGCATGTCCTTGTCGCCGGACACGACGATCGTCTCGATGCCTTCCTCGTCCGCGCGCTTCGTGAGCGTCCCGATGATGTCGTCCGCTTCGTAGCCCTCGATCTCGAATTGCTTCACGTTCATCGCCTGCAACAGTTCCTTGAGCAGCGGGAACTGCTCGGACAGCTCCGACGGCGTCTTCGAACGTCCGCCCTTGTAATCGCCGTACTCCTCGTGTCGGAACGTGCGCTTGCCCGCGTCGAACGCGACGAGCAGATGAGTCGGCTTCTCCTCTTCGATGATGCGCAGCAGCATCGTGGTGAAGCCGTACACCGCGTTCGTATGGAGACCGGCTCCGTTCGTCAGCGGCGGCAGCGCGTAGAACGCGCGGTTAATAATGCTGTTGCCGTCGATCAATAAACACTTGGCCACGGTAAACACCTCAATGTGTTCGAAACTAGCTTCATCATAGCATAGCGCGAAATCGGATGCATAATTTTAGAACAAGACGAAGGAGGGGATCGAATGGTGCCGGTGCGCAAGGAAGGCGCGCGGCGCGCGGCCGCCGTCGTATGCTTCGACTTGAGCGGAACGCTGGTGGCTTGGAACGCGGCGTACGAGGCCGCGCTGCGCGAGGCGATGGGAGAGTGGGTCGGACGATGGGGCGACGAAGGCGCGGCCAAAGCGTTGATCGAAGAGGCGTTGCTACATTATAAGAAGTCCAGAAGCCGGGGGAAAAGCAAAAGCGCCGGCATTCGCGACGCGGTCGCCGTGCTGCAGACCGAATCCAGCGAGCGGACGGCGCGGCATATCGCGAAGGAAGCGCGGCGGCTGCAGCCGCGGAAGGCGGCGTTCGTCCCGGGCGCCGAGGAGACGCTGCGGCAGCTCTCCGGGCGCTATCGGCTGGCCATCCTCACGAACCTGGACGCGGCGACCGCCAAGGAGCTGTGGCTCCGGCTGAAGCTGCACCGGTTCGTGTTGGAGACCGACGTCTTCGCCGCGCCCGCCGGCATGAAGAAGCCGGAGCAGCGCCTGTTTCGCGCCGTCGCCGCGTCGCTCGGGACGCCGCCCCGGCACTGCGTCATGGTCGGCGATTCGTACCGCCGCGACGTCGTCGGCGCGGTGCGGTCCGGCTGGCAGGCGGTGTGGATCCGTTCGTCGAACGCGAGTCCGGCGTCGCCGCGGTCGGCGCTCGGCCGGCAGCTTCGCATCGCGACGTCGATTACGGCGCTGCCGCGGCTGATCCGCCCTGCGGGGCGGACGGCTCCGTCAGACCCAAAGGATGCATAGCGGCGATCGCGGCGGAAGCGACGGCGCTGCCGTCCTTCGCCTTCGCCTGCCGCTTGCAGTCCGCGGCCGTCCGCGATATCGCGTCCGCCGACGCGCGCGACGGATCCTCCACGCGAACGAGGGCGATCGAGACGCTTAAGGCCTCGACGTCGCGCGTACGGCCGTACCGGTCCTGGACCGTCGTCCCTTGCGGCTGGCCGTCGTAGAACGCGTCGATGCCCAGCCGAAACCGCCGGATGATTTCCTCCGCGACCGTCTCCGGCGCGTCGGCGCCGGTGATGACGATGAAGTCGTCGCCGCCGATATGGCCGACGAAGTCGCGCGGGCGGCCGCAGACGGCGACCGAGCGGCGAATGACGTCCGCCGTCAGCTGGATCGCTTCGTCCCCTCGTTGAAAGCCGTACAGATCGTTGAACCATTTAAAGAAGTCGATATCGACGTATAGAACGGAGAAGGGCTCCCCATCCAGCACCCGGCGCTGCAGCTCGCGCTGAATTTGCACGTTGCCGGGCAGCCCGGTGAGCGGATTCGCCACCCTCGCGTGCTCCATGCGGATGCTCGTCATGTGCTCGAGGATGTCCCGCACCGTCACGACGCCCGCAAGCTCGCCGCGCTCCGTCACGACGACGAGGTCGTACAGCTTGCCCGACTCCCGCATCGTCGCGAGCGAGGACACCGTCTCGAGCGGCGTGTCGGCGTCGACCGTCAACGGGCTCAAGTCGGCGACCACCTTCACGGGCTTCGACCAGAACAAGGAGATGCCGTATTGGACGGACAGCTTGCGGAACAGCTCGTCCCGCATCAGCAGACCGACGGGGCGCGAGCCCTCCACGACGACCGCCCCGAACTGATCCGGATGATCGCGGAAGTACGTCGCCGCGAAGGACACCGGATCGTCCGCCTGGAACGTCTTCGCCGTCGCCGCGACGTCTCCCACGGTACGCAGCCCCGCGGTTCCCGCGAGTCGGGTCGCCGCATAGATCGTCGCCTTCGCCTCGGGCGTCACCGGCTTCAGCGTCGCGTCCGGGCGCCCTAGGAAATATCCTTGCGCGTAATGAACGCCTAGGCGAATGAGCTTCTCCAGCTCCTCCGCTTCCTCGATGCCCTCGGCGATCACCTTGATGTTGAGCCGCTTCGCGAACCAGACGAACGTCTCCAATATGTATTCCTTCACCTTGTCCCGGTGAATGCCCTGCACGAGAGACCGGTCCACCTTAATGTAGTCCGGTTGAATTTCCGCGATCGCCTGCAAGGACGAATAGCCGGCGCCCGCGTCGTCGATCGCGATCCGGTACCCTTGGCTCCGGTAGTGGTCTATTACCTTCTTCGCGGTGGAGAAATCCTCGATGGAGCTGCGCTCCGTAATCTCGAGCACGACGTTGTTCGGCGTAAGCCCCCGCCGCTGCAGCAGGGCGAGCGTCTGGCCCGGAGAAAAATCCGGATCGTGCAAAATTTGGGCCGGAATGTTCAGGAAGATGCGTTGATGCCGGGCGAGGCCGTCGATGCCGAGAATCGCCTGCTCCCGCGTCAGCTTATCGAGCGCGTACAGCTTGTCCGCCCGCTCCGCCAGCTCGAACAGCTTCACCGGCGAATGGAGCGGCGAAGCGGCCGGCCCGCGCGATAGCGCCTCGTACCCGAACACCTCGCCCCCCTCCATCGAGACGATCGGCTGGTAGACGGAGGCTACGTGACGGCTCTCCAGGATCGAATAGAACTCCTGCATATGCGTGATCCGCTCCGGATCGACGGTTCGCTCCCTCGCATGCCGAATCGCCTGCTTCATCGCTGTGTACATGACCGCTTCGAGCTCCCGCTCCTCCGATTCGCGGAGCAGCGCGCAGCCGAAGTCGAGCCTCGCCTCGGCCGCCTCGGGGCGGTCCCGGCGGACCGCCTCCTCCAGGTCGGCGCGCAGCGCCTCGGCGATCCGTTCGAGCTCGGCGTACGCAAGATGCGCCGGCACGTCGCCGAGCGCGACGTACAGGAAGAAGTCGTCGCCGATTCGCTTCTGATCGAGCACGTTCGGGAACGTCGCGCGGAGCTCGTCGATCCGCCGGCGCACGAAGAGCAGCAGCTCTTCGGCGCAGGCGCGGCCGTGTCTGCCTTCGATCCGCTCGAGCGTCGCGACGTCAAGGTAAATCAATCCTACCGCGCCTTTCGACAACCGAGACGCGATCGTCTGCAACAAGCGCACCTGCAAGGACGCTAGATGAATCAAGTGGGCCCTCTCCCCCGATGATAAAGCTGCCGCGTTACTGGTTCAAATCCGGACGCTTGCCCACGACGAGGTATACGACGCTCTCCCCGATATTCGTCGCATGGTCGGCCATCCGCTCGAGATGGCGGCTCACGAAGCAGAGCAGCATCGCTTGATTGATCGTCTTCGGATTGTCCGCCATGAGCCCCATCAGCTCGCGTAAAATTTGACTGTTCAGGTGGTCGACGTCGTCGTCCATCTTCGCCATGCGGTACGCGAGATCGACGTTTTCCTCGGTGTAAGCCCGCAGGCAGTCGTTCGTCATCGTCTGCACGATTTCCGTCATGCGCGGAATGTCGACGAGCGGCTTCATGAGCGGCTCGCCGTTGATGCGGCGGACGACCTTCGCGATATCGACGGCGAGGTCCGCCATCCGCTCGAGGTCGGTCGCCATGCGGAACGCGACGAGGACGCGGCGCAAATCCTTGGCCACCGGCTGCTGCAGGGCGATCAGGTTCGTCCCCATCTCGATAATTTTTTCCTCGGCCTCGTTGACTTCTTTATCCTTCGCGATGACGCCTTCCGCCATCTCCAGGTTGTTGTCCCGAAGGGCGATGACGGAATTGAGGATCGCCGTTTCCACCTTTTCCCCCATATCGATCAGAGCTTTGCGAAGCTCCTGAAGCGCTGCGTCGAATTGTTGCCGTTGTAACGCCATGTAGGTTCAAACCCCTTTGTCGGAAAATGAAATGCCCCTCGCGCCCGCTTACCCGAAGCGGCCGCTGATGTAATCCTCCGTGCGCTGGTCCCGCGGATTGGAGAACAGCTTCACCGTCTCGCTCATCTCGACGACCTCGCCGTTCAGGAAGAACGCCGTATCGTTGGATACGCGCGCGGCCTGCTGCATGTTATGCGTCACGATGATAATCGTATACTGGTCCTTCAGCTCTTGGATCAGCTCTTCGATCTTCAGCGTCGAGATCGGGTCGAGCGCCGACGTCGGTTCGTCCATCAGCAAAATTTCCGGACCGACCGCGAGCGCCCGCGCGATGCAGAGCCGCTGCTGCTGACCGCCGGACAACCCGTACGCGCTCTTCTTCAGATTCGCTTTCACTTCGTCCCAGAGCGCCGCGCCGCGAAGGCTGCGTTCGACGATGTCGTCGAGCTCCGCCTTCTTGGTTACGCCATGAATCCGGGGACCGTAAGCGATGTTATCGTAGATCGACTTCGGGAACGGATTCGGCTGCTGAAACACCATGCCGATCTTCTTCCGAAGCAGCTCGACGTTCACCGCCGGATGGTAGATGTCGGTGCCGTCGATTTCGAGCCGGCCGGAAATGCGAACGCCCTTGATCATGTCGTTCATCCGGTTCAGCGTGCGGAGCAGCGTCGACTTGCCGCAGCCCGACGGACCGATGAACGCCGTCACCGACTTCGGCTGAATGTGCATTTCCACCGACTTCAACGCGTGGAAGTTCGTATAATATAAATCCAGATTCGAAATGTTAACGATCGGGTTAGCGCTCAAGGATGTGACCCTCCTATTGAAATCAGGCGTTTACAGTCTCTTTTGAAATTTGTTGCGCAGAATGATCGCCGCGGCATTCATGCCGAGCAGGATGACGAGCAGCACGAGAATGGCGGCCGCGGCGATGTTCTGGAACTCGGCCTGCGGCTGGCTCGACCAGGTGTAAATTTGAATCGGCAGCACCGTGAACTGCGACAGCAGATGCTCCGGCGGACGAACGATGAACGCCGCCGCGCCGACGACGATGAGCGGGGCGGTTTCCCCGATCGCGCGGGACAGCGATAGAATCGAGCCCGTCATAATGCCCGGCATCGCGGACGGAAGCACGACGCGAACGATCGTTTGCCATCGATTCGCCCCGAGGGCGAACGAGGCGTGCCGGAGGCTGCCGGGCACCGCTTTGATCGCTTCCTGCGCCGCGACGATAATGACGGGCAGCACGAGTAGCGTCATCGTCAGCGCGCCGGCCAGAATGCTCGAGCCGAAGGCGAAGATCCGGACGAAGATCGTAAGGCCCAAGATACCGTAGACGATCGACGGCACGCCCGCGAGATTCGATATGTTCGTTTGAATGATTCGCGACAGCTTCGTGTCTTTCGCGTATTCCTCCAAGTAAATCGCGGTCCCTACGCCGATCACGAACGTCAGCGGCGCCACGATAGCCATGAGCCACAGCGTGCCGATGAGCGCCGTGTAGATGCCGGACCGCTCCGGCCGGCGGGACGAGTTGTTCGTGAGGAAATCCCAGTTAAGCCATCCGATCCCCTGGGACACGACTTGATATATAAGCAAGACGAGAGCTACGACCCCGATCAGGGTGGAGGCGAAGAACAGCCCGTGGAATACGGCGTTCTTCCGCTTCCGGCTGGCGATCCGAAGCTCTTCTTTCGTACGCGCCATCTTAGTATTCCTCCCTGAATTTTCTAGAGATGTAGCCTGCCAATATATTCATGATCAGCGTAATGACGAACAGGATGAAGCCGACGGAGTACATCGTTAAATATTGCGCGCTGCCGAACGTCGTATCGCCGCTGGAGACGGATACGATATAAGCGGTCAGCGTCTGCACGCTCTGCAGCGGATTGATGGACATGCTGGGCAGCGCTCCCGCGGCGAGCGTCACGATCATCGTTTCGCCGACCGCGCGGGACAGACCGAGCACGAAGGAAGCGACGATTCCGGAAAAGGCGGCGGGCACGACGATCTGCAGCGCCACCTCGAGCTTCGTCGCGCCTAGCGCGTAGGCCGCGTTGCGCAGGCTGTTCGGGACTGCGCTCATCGCGTCCTCGCTGAGCGACGAGATCATCGGAATGATCATGATTCCGACGACGATGCCGGCGCTAAGGGCGTTAAACACTTTGGTTTGCGGTAACAGCTGCTGGATAATCGGCGTCACGAACGTAAGTGCGAAGAAGCCGTACACGATCGTAGGAATGCCCGCCAGAATTTCCAGAACGGGCTTCAGAAACGCGCGAACCCGATCGGGCGCGTACTCGCTAAGATAGATGGCGCTGCCGAGCCCGAGCGGCAGCGCGACGATGCTGGCGATGACCGTAATGACCATCGTCCCCGTCACGAGCGGCAGTACGCCGTAATGCGGATCGGAGAAGAGCGGCGTCCACTTCGTACCCGTAATGAATTCTAGGAACGGCACCTGCCGGAAAAATTGGAACGACTCCTCGAGCAATACGAATACGATTCCGACCGTCGTAAGAATCGAGATCGCCGCGATCAGGAGCAGCACCTTCGGCATGATGGAATCCGAAGAGAACAGGCTTCTGCGACCGGTAATGGATGGTTTCTCTCTTGTATTTTCCATATTTGGCTCCAATCGTAAATTCGTTCGAACAAGTCGATAACCGTGACGAAACATGGGGTTCATGTCATCGCCACGGCTTATCCACTTCTTACTTATAACATTTATAGCTTGTTTTCACTTGAGTATTCCGGATGTTATTGCGGGAGCAGCGCGAGGTTCGCGTCGCGAGTCGCTTTGTCGAGCGGCACGTAGCCGACTTCGCCCGCCAGCGCGGAGCCTTCGTCGCTCATGTAGTACTTCACGAATTCTTGAATCTCCGGACGCTCCAACGTGCTCTTCAGCGGGTACATATAAATGAAGCGGGAGAGCGGCTTGTAAGAGAAGTCGCCGATCGTCTCGAGCGAAGGCAAGATCGCCGGCGCGTCCGCGGTTTCTTTGATCGCGACGGCCTTCAATTTGTCCATGTTCTCTTCGTAGTACGCGAAACCGAAGTAGCTCATCGCATACTTGTCGCCTGCGACGCCTTGCACCAACACGTTGTCGTCTTCCGAAGCCGTTACGTCTTCGCGAGCGACCTTCGCTTCGCCGTTGACCGCTTCCGTGAAATATTCGAACGTACCGGAAGCCGCGCCGGGCGCGAACAGCGTGATCGGCTCGTTCGGCCAGCCTTCGCGAACGTCGGCCCACGTTTTTACCGTGCTGTCTTTTACCCAAATCTTCTTCAGTTCTTCGACCGTCATTTCCGTCGCCCAATCGTTTTCCGGGTGGATGACGACCGTGATGCCGTCGTAAGCGACCGGCATTTCGACGACGTCGTCGCCCTTCGCCTTGATTTGCTCGACTTCCGAATCCTTGATCAAGCGCGATGCGTTCGCGATGTCCGCTTCGCCGTTGATAATCGCCTTGATGCCGTTGGACGAACCGGACAAGCCGACCGTCACGTTCACGCCGCCGTGAATATTCATAAACTCTTCCGCGACCGCTTGGGCGACCGGATATACCGTAGAGGAACCGTCAAGCTTGATTTCGCCGCTGATTTCCGCCGCCGGCTCGTTCGCCGGAGCTTCCGTCGCCGGCGTCTCCGCCGGAGCCGCTGCCGGAGCTTCCGAACCTTGCGTAGCGTCTTCTCCCGCATTGTTGTTGCCGCAAGCCGCGACGACGAACGCGAACGCGACCGCTAGCAGCAACAACCAACTTTTCCGCGCCAAACCTTTCGACACTCAAGACCACTCCTCGAAATAAGTTATGTTTTTGACTTCCTGAACCTAATACTAACCCCCCATTGTTAACGCTATTCCGAAGTTTTGTTAAACGATTGTAAAATCGCATCGAGCGGATCCGAGTCGATTCGACTTCTTTTGACATTCCGTTTACACTTCGTAAATCTTCCTCTAATATGCGTCCGCTACAATTCTATATGTACGAATACATATACGATCGTTATTGGGGAGGAAGTCGGAGTGAAACGTTTTTCGCTGGCTTTGAAGTTGACATTAGGGTTCGCCATCGTGTTGTTAATATTCACCGCCGTCTCCGTCTTTACCACGCTTCGCTTGGAACAGCTGAAGGCGATGGACACCGAGCTTCGCGCCTTGGCGGAACGGCAGGAGACCGCCCTCACGCTCAAGAGCCTGGTCGAACAGATGGACGCCGTCGCCTCCGGGTACATGATCTCGGGCAAGCCGGAGCTGGAAAAGCGGTATATGGAGAGCGTTCCGGAGCTGACCCGCTTAACGGAGCTTGTCGGCGCCTCCGCCGAGACGAGAGATCAACGCAACTGGCGCGCCAGGTTGACCATGGTGTCTCAAGAGTTCGTCGATCACTTCGAACGGTCGGCGGCCATCGTGGCCGACGCGTCGACGGACGCCGCCGCGAAACAGCCGAAGATCGCCGCCGCCTTCAATGCGTCGCAAGTGCATAAGCAAGTCATCTTCGAGCTTGTTCAATCGTTCTACGACGATTACTCAAGGGCGGAAGGGGAAGCCCGAGCGGAATACAGCGCATTAATCGAAAGCACGCGCGCCGTCGCGATTTTGTCGACCGCCGCCGCCTTCGCGGTCGCGGCCGCGCTCGCCGCCGTCGTCGTCCGCTCCTTGACCGTCGGCGTGAGGCGTCTGCGCCTCGGGATCGAGCGGGTGAAGTCCGGCGACCTGTCACGGGATATCGCCGCGGGGTCGAAGGACGAGCTCGGGGCGCTGAGCGACGACTTCGACGCGAGCGTCGCCGCGGTTCGCGGCATGCTGGCGCGGACGAAGGGCATCGCCGAAGCGCTGCAGGCGCACAGCGCGCGCCTGCGCGACGTCGCCGGCTCGACGAAGGACGCCAACGCTTCGATCGTACGGGCGATGGAGGAAATCTCGGCCGGCTCCGCGAAGCAGGCGGAGCAGACCGAGCAGGGCGTCGCGACGATTACGGAGCTGGAGGAGCGGATGGACGGCGTCTTGACCGCGACGGGCGTGTTGGCGGACGCGAGCGATCGCGCCAAGACGTCTTTACGAGACGGAGAGACGACGGTACGGGAGCTCGAGGCGCGTTCGGAGCGGACGGGGGACGCGCTTCGGGACATGTCGGCCGCGCTCACGGCGCTCGAATCGCGCGCGGCCGATATTTTCGGCATGACGAACGCGATTCACGACATCTCGCAGCAGACGAACATCTTGGCGCTTAACGCCTCCATCGAGGCGGCGCGCGCCGGGGAGCACGGCCGCGGCTTCTCGGTCATCGCCGAGGAGGTTCGCCTGCTGTCGCTGCAGGCGACCGAGGCGTCCCGCCGCATCGACGACATGCTGTCGCCGCTGCAGAGCGGCATGCAGGACGCCGCGCGGTCGCTCGCGTCCACCGCCGACAGCTTCGCGGATCAGCGGCGCGCCGTATCCGACGCGGGCGCGGCGTTCGAGGGGATCGTCCGCATCCTCGGCGTCTTCGAAGCGGAGACGCGGCGGATCGGCGAACGAGTGAACGAGGCGAAGCGGAAGCAGGCGGAGTTGGTCGGCTCGGTGCACGTCGTCGCCTCGGTCGCGCAGCAGACCGCCGCGGGCGTGGAGGAGACGGCCGCGGCGGCCGCGCTGCAGGACGAAGCGGTCGGCCGCGTCGCCGAGGAGGCGACCGAGCTGCACGAGCTTGCGGAGACGCTGTTCGGGGAAATCGATAAGTTTCGGGTATGACCATGCCTGTTCGCGGAACCTTTCTAACCTGATTCCCTTGCCTCAGGGCCTGAGCAGACGATATCGCGTTTGAAAGGACCGGCTGGAGGGGTACCCGGAGGCCAACTATGCCCGCGGGTCCTTTCTAACCTGATTCCCTTGACTCAGGGCCTGAGCAGACGACATCACGTTAGAAAGGACCGGCTGGAGGGGGGGCCCGGAGGCCGACTATGCCCGCGGGTCCTTTCTAACCTGATTCCCTTGCCTCAGGACCTGAGCAGACGACATCACGTTAGAAAGGACCGGCTGGAGGGGTACCCGGAGGCCAACTATGCCCGCGGGTCCTTTCTAACCTGATTCCCTTGACTCAGGGCCTGAGCAGACGACATCACGTTAGAAAGGACCGGCTGGAGGGGGGGACCCGGAGGCTGACTATGCCTGTGGGTCCTTTCTAACCTGATTCCCTTGACTCAGGGCCTGAGCAGACGACATCACGTTAGAAAGGTTCAGCCAGAGGTACGCTTGGAGCTCCCGCTCCGCGAGCAAAGAGGGTCTTCCCGCGCGATGCGGGAAGACCCTCTTTTTCATAATGCCAATAGCATCTCTTCGATCACCGGAAACAGGTCGTCTCTCAGCGGCTTGCCGGCGCGCTTCAAGCAGATGCACGACTTGCCGTCGAGCTGACCGGCCAGCCGATCGCTGTACGAAGCGACGAGCTCCGGACGCATGATATACAGCATAAGCCCCTTCTTCCGATGCGCGATGCCGACGACCGGCTCTCGCCGCAGGCGATAGAGGGGGAAGCCGTGCCCGAACCCTTCTTCCGCATGGGGAAGTCGTTCGAGCACTAGCTCCCGGAGGAGAAGAACGGCCCGTTTGTGATGCGGCTTCAAGTTGCCGACGTATTCCGCTACCGCTTCATGCACGCGTGCGCCCCCTCCATCCCGTTATTTCCACACGAGCAGCGTCGCCGAACGAGCCGGCAGCGCGATCGCCGCCGCTCCGTCCTCGCCGGTCGACAGCTGCGGCGTTACCCGCTGCAGCCGTTCGTCGAGCGAGAAGCGGTACGCCTCCGGTTCGCCCGTAAGTGCGATATTCGCGGTTAACGAGGCGTTCCGGGCTACAGTGTCCTTGTTGAACAAGAGCACGTACACTTCGCCGTTCGTTCCCTCGATCGTATACGCCCCGACCGCATCGACGTTCGACGTCGATGTTTTGACGCTCGTGCCTTCGATTTTACTGCCCAGCCCGTCGTAGTTCAGATACATCGCGAACGCGTCTTCGATCGGCGTGCCCGCCTTGAAGTTTCCGAAGCGCGTCGCCAGGTCCACGCCTTCGCGGCCGAAGATGGCCAGCGCTTCCGCTTGCGCGAGACCCGCCGTGAGGCCGTCGCCGTTGCCGAAGTTGTATTCGGTGATGGCGAGCTTCATATCCGGGTTGTATTGCGCGATCATCTCCTTCATCCGCGGGATGAGCCGGATCGGCTCTTGAATCCAGGAATTGTCGACGAAGGTCGGATGGTACAGCGACTTAAGCGATTGCAGGCGCCGCTTCTGCACGTACGACGATTCGTTATCCTCGGCGATGCCGCCCTCTTGCGGATAGAAATGTATATCCAAGTAGTCGACGAGCTGCGTCCCGTTCGGATCGGAGTTCTCATAATCCTGCAGCTGCTTCAAATACCACTCCAGGAACGGCAAGCCGCCGTGCGATTGACGGTCCGGGCCGTCCGCGCATTGGTCGGCCGAGGAGTAGAAGTAAGCACACCAGCCCCACGAGACCGGACCGAAAATTTGCGCGTCCGGATCGGCCGCTTTAATCGCAGAGCCGTATTCCTTGGTCATGCTCCACAGGTCGTCGTACGTCGTCGGTTCCGGGCGCACGTCGCGGTGCGTGACGTACCAAATTTCCGGCTCGTTATCAAGCGCGTAGAAGTTCACTTTGTCTCCGTTGTTCTTCAGATGCTCGATCCACTCGACGACGAAGTCCGGTCCGATCTCGACGGACGTATCGTGCGGGTCGTTGATCGGCTCCATCCAGTCGCCGTTCGGCAGCTCGCCGTTACCGGCGTCCGGACGTCCGTCCACCGCCGCCGTGCTGCGCTGCGGTCCGTATTTCTCGACGGAGAAGCCCCAGCTCACTTCGCGATCTTTGGCCGTCCAGCCGATCGTCGGCAGCGTCAGAAGCACTTCGTCGCCGCGGGCGTCCACCCGGTCGATGAGCTGATCGGTTTCCGTACCGTCCGAATTGTCGTACGGGATGTTCATGAAGTACCAGTCCGACGCGCGGTTTGTCGCGTCCAGCTTCCAGTTGTAGCGGGTCGTGTTGTTGCCGCCCCACCGCTCGACCGGGAACGGAAGCGTCGACGTCGTCGGGTGCATGTCGTCGTAATTGATGCCGTAAATATTCTCGTCGATCGGCTTGCGATCCGACGCCGTGTCGATATCGACGGATACCGTCGGCAGCTCCGGCTGCGGGAACAACACCGGCGACGTATTGCGCAGGAACGAGACGTCGTCGATATAGACGACCGGTTGATTTTGCTCCGTTCCGGCTTGGAACACGATACCCGTGAACGCGCCGTCGGTTACGCCGAAGTCCGCCGCGTTGAGCGTCACTTCGTGCCATTCGCCCGGGGCGAGCGCGCCGTTCGGCAGATGGTCGTTCAGCTCGGCCGTACCGACATAGCCTTGAGCCTCGTACAGATGCACAAGAATTCGCTGTCCGCCCGTCGCGCCGCCGTGAATCCAGAATCGTACGCCGTACGTCTCGCCGAACTTGCGCTCCTGATCTCCGTTCAACCAGACGCCGTCCCACCCGCCGGGCAGAAACTCGATGGAGTACCGCCCGCTATGCGCTTCGGCTTCGCTCAACAAGTTCTTCTCGTGCCAGCTCCAGTTCGATGCGCCCGGCTCGAGGCCGTCGCGATACAACGGCGCTTCTTCGATGTCCGCGACCTGAACGTACGCGGATGCCGATTGCGCGCCGAGCGTGCCCGTAATCTTGGCGACGCCTTCGCTCACCCCGACGACGCGGCCGCCTTCCACCGACACGATGCTCGGCGCGTCACTGACCCAGGCCGCCTGTTCGCTGACGACCTTGTCGGTGCCGTCCGCGTAAAACGCCGTCATCTCGAGCGGCTGCGACTCGCCGGCCAGCAGCACGACTTGATGCTTGTCGAGCCGCGTCTCGACGAGGGCCGCCGGGATGACCTCCTTCGCCCGCAGCACGATGTCGTCGAGATAGACGACCGGCTGGTCGCCGCCCGACGCGTCCGCGATGACGAAAGCGTCGAACACTTGATCCAGCAGCCCGAGAGAGGCCAAGCTCGCCGATGCGAGGCGCCATTCTCCGGCCGCCACGCCCTCCGGCAGCAGCGTCGACAGCGGAACCTCGGCGATCGGCCGGCCGCCGCTGAGGAACGATACTTTCAGTTGTTGACCGCCGGCGCTGCCGCCGCGAATCCAAAACTCGAAGGACTCGAACGATTTCCCGGCGATCGGTACGCCGGAATACAAGTACACCGCTCCGCCGTTGTCCGGCTCCATCCGGATGGAACGTTCGCCCGTATGATAGGCGCCGGCGTAATCCAAGCTGTGATCGGCCCAGCCGAAGTCTTGGAAGCCGGCCCCGAGCGCTTCTTGATAGATGGAGATGCCGGAGACGACTTCCGGAGCGCCGCCCGGTCCGTTCTCGCCAGGCTCTTCACCACCGGGCTCCTCGCCGCCAGGCTCCTCTCCGCCAGGTTCTTCTCCTCCGGGCTCTTCTCCGCCCGGCTGTTCTCCCGTCCCTGCCCCGACGAACGCGATATCGTCGATCAGGAGCGCCGGTTGGTCCCCTCCGGTGACGTCCGATAAGATGATCGTATCCACCCAGGCGTTGCCAGGGGACACTTCGTCGGCCGGAATCGCGATGCGAACCAATTCGTCGGCCGGAATTCCGCCTTCGACGAGCTCGTGTAGCATCCACTCCGACTGGGGCACCCCGCCGGTCTGGAACACGAGCTTCGCTTGTTGGCCGCCGAGCCCTTCGCCTTTCACATACATTTCGAACGTCTCGAAATCGCTCGCCGTCAGGATGCGGTCGCGGTACAAATACATCGCTCTGCCGTCGTCCGGCTCCATGCGAATGGACGTCCCGCCGCCTCGCTTGTCGCCGGCGTACGCCAAATCGACCTGCGCCCAGCTGTAATTCGCATATAAAGCGTTCAGCGCGTCGTCGTATACGCTCTCCCTCGCTTCCGCCGCGCTCGCGGCGGGCGGTGCCGCAGCGGGCAGCAACGCAGCGGCCGTCAGCGCCAACGCGCCGACGGCGGCGATCGGTTTCTTCAGCCCTTTACCCAATAGTCCCACGTCAATCCTCTCCTTCATGAAATGCATAACCGGATTATAGCTTTGGTTCGGTCATTTCGCGCATGACAGGATGTCATGCATTGGCGGACGTGAGATCATGAAGCGTTCATGGGACTTTAGTCCTTGCGTCGCCCCAAAAGAACAATCGGCCCCCAGTCCTATCGGACCGGAAGCCGAATATCGATGCGGCAGCCCTTCTCGTGTACGGCGCCGATCCAGAACGACCCGCCGAGCGCCTCCGCGCGCTCTCGCATCGTCGTCAGGCCGAAGCCGAACCGGCCGGCTTCGTATGCCGCTCCGTCGTTGGAGAGCGTGAACTCCAACGTGTCGCCCCGGATGCGGAGCTCGAAATGGAACGCGCCGCAACGGCCGTGGCGGATGCCGTTGCTCATCCCTTCCTGCAGCGCGTGGATCAGCACTTGCGCGTAGGCCGAGCCGAGCGGCGGCATGTCCTCGATGTCGTATTCCGACGCGACGCCGTGCGCTCGGGACGCGTCTTCCAGCAGCAGGCATAACGTCTCCCGCAAGTCCGCTTCGCCCTCGTCCTTGGCGAACCCCTGCATCGAATGCCGGATGTCTTCCAGACTCTTGCGAACGAGCTCGCCGGCGGTCGCCAGCGTCTTGAACGCGTCGTCGGGGTTCCGGCTCCACAGCATGCGCGCCGCCTCGATCTGTACGGCCGTCGTCGTGAGCGTATGCCCGACGATGTCATGGACGTCGCGAGCGTTCCGATTGCGCGCCTCGGCCAAGGACAGATGCGCGATCGCGCCCGTCGTTTCGCGCAGCGAGGAGGCGAGGCGCTCCGTCGTTTCGGCGGCGTACGCTTTCACCTGCCGGTGAAGGTCCATATATCGGTTAAACAGGACCATTCCCTTGCAGAAGACGATCCAGAGCAGCCCGGCCGGCAGGCAAAACTCCGCCGCATGCGCAAGCGGCTCCGACACGCTCTGCAGCCATGGGCGCACCGGCGGGAGAAAATGCACGATCACTTGCAGCGCGGTGCCGACGTACATCCCGATCAGTCCGCTGAGGATCCAGCGTCGATCCGGGGAAGGATCGCGCTTATGCAGCCGCAGCAGCGCGATGAGCGCCGCGAGCGGGAAGACGACGATCATCGTCGGAACGACGAAGGTCACGAGCACGCGGTACGCGATCGGCAGCGCGTACGCCGTCGTCAGCACGCCCGCGAATACGCCGAAGGACATCCGCTTCAGCCAGCGGAACAGCCTTCGGTAGGCGCCGTCGACCAGCTGCTCCATGAAGAGGAGCACCGAGAACACCGCTAACGATAGAAACACGTCGGGCACATACATGAACCATTCGCCCTCGAGATACCATAACGTCGTACGGCTGATATACCAATACCCGAGGCCGGACGAGGTCATGAACAACGCGAACGCCAAATTCAACCGGCTTCGAAAATCGTGAAGCCATAACAGAAAGCCCGCGAAACCGACGAGCACGAAGACGAGCCCGATCAGAAAAATAAATAGGTCGATCCCCAGATATGACGCGAAGATCGTGTCCTTTTGGCCGTATTGCGCAGCCGCGATCCGAAGCGGAGGGAGGGCTCCGTCCGTGTATACGCGCAGGTACAGCATCTTCCCGGCGTCCTCGGGGCTTAGCTCAGTAATCGTGCGGCTGTGCATCAAGTTCACTGCCGGCGCGGCGGGCGGCATGCGGAACCGAAGCAGCAGCTTGTCGTCGAGGTACGCTTCGAATGCGCCCAGATGCCCGAGCAGCAGATGCGGGTCTCTGGGCGATCGCTCCGGCAGCCGCTGCCTGAGCCAATAATACCCGACGTAACCGAACCGCGGCGCATTCGCTTGCAGTTCGGCGAGCGGGCGCCAATCGCCCTCGTCGAACGCCGGAACCGCGCCTCGGAACGGCAAATCGCCGACGATCGCCTCCCATGGACCGGCGCTGACGGAATGCAATGGTTCGACGCGGAACACGCGATCCAAGCCGTCGTTCCGGTACAAAATCGCGACGACGGCGATGAACGCCGTAATGACGAGCGCGAAGGAAGTTATGGTAACAACGCGGGCGAGCGAAAGGCGAAGGCGCATCTTTACATGAACCTTTTTAAAATATCGATCGCTTGCTCGCGGTCCTTCGTCCCGATCTTATTGTAGATTCCGCTGATATAATTGCGGACCGTCCCGTCGCTCATGAACAGCTGCGTGGCGATTTGCCGGTTCGACTTGCCGAGGATGAGCATCTCGGCGATGTCCCGCTCCCGCGGCGACAGCACGATGCCCTCGTTCTTCAGCCGGGCCGCGCTCAACCGCGCGCTGCCGCTCTTGCGATCGGTCCGCAGCAAGGAAACGAGGCGGGAGGCGACGAAGGACGGCATGATCAATTGGCCTTCCGCCGCTTCTCGAATCGACCGTATGAGCTGTTCGCCCTGGAGATCCTTCAGCAGAAAGCCGTCCGCGCCGGCCGAGAAGCTTTCGACGATGAAGTCGTCCTCGGCGAACGTCGTCAGCACGATGATCTTCACTTCCGGGCGGACTTCCTTGATGCGCCGCGTCGACTCGAGTCCGTCCATGCCCGGCATCTTGATGTCCATCAGGACGACGTCGGGCCGCAGCTTCTCCACGAGGGCGAGCCCCTGCTCCCCGTCGCCGGCCACGCCGACGACCTCCATATCCTCCTGCACGTTTATCATCGTCTGCAGACCGTCCCGCAGCAACGTCTGATCGTCGACCAATACAATAGAAATCATGGCGGCAGCATCCTCTTTTTCTAGTTAGCTAGCAATCTTTGGTCTTATTGTAAATGATCTTCCCGACCGTGTCGTCACCCGCCTGCATAAAAGTTACAAGTCATATGACAATCCCCTCAAGAAGTCCCGGTTGTCAAAAACCGTCATCCCTCCAAGGGAGTAATCCGGGCTCCCGATGCAAACAACTATAACGCAACGTTACACACATTCATTATCCGAAGGAGAGAGCCAATCGTTATGAAGAAAATCAGCACGCTAGCATTGACGGCCGTTCTTGCATGCAGCATGGCCGTGCCCGCGTTCGCCGAGGGCGGCAACTCCGCGGCGTCGTCGATCGGTCATGGGACGCAGAACGGCGTGAACGCGACGGGCGCGAACGGTACGGCGCTCACGAACGGCGCGAACGGCGGCGTCGGCTCCCGCAGCACGACCACGGGCGGCGGGATGACGACGAACCGCGCGACGACGACCGATACGAACGGCGTGAACGGGGCGAACCGTTACGGGTACGGCACGAACGCGCGCGGCGCGAATACGGGCTACGGCATGAACGGCGTCCGCATGAACAATCAGACGCGGGCGAATGCGGCCGCCGATAACGACGGCGTCGATTGGGGCTGGCTCGGCCTCGCCGGCTTGCTCGGTCTAGCGGGTCTCCGCGGTCGCGAAAGAGCGAAGTAATGTAAGGAAACGACGCGAACAGGCTGCCGAACTCCGTCTCCGGAGCGGCAGCCTGTTTTATCGTTTACGGCTTTAACGCAGCGTCCTTGAACGCTAGAACGCGCTGCTTGTATCGCGTATCCGTGCCCGGCAGGCCGACGTCAAGCCGCACGGCCCGAATCCAGCCGCCGAGATACGCGTCGCCTTCCTCGTCGGAAAAGCGGACGTTCGCCTTCCGTTCGATTTCTCGCAGATGCTCGATCTGCAGGTCCAAGCGCGAGAGCTGAATTTCGAGCAGCTCCGGGACGGACGGCCGTTCGGCGTGGCTCTGGATCAACCGGCGGAAGTGCGGGTGGCACAGCACCCCGCGATTGCGGTACCGCTCGCGAAATTCCTCGTCGCCCTCGAAGTAATCGACGACCGCGTCGACGTACCGCCGCTCGCACGATTCGGTCGCCGCGCAGATCGGGCATCGTTCCTCCGACGCGAAGCTGCTTAAGTAGGCGTTCGTTTCGTCGCCGTCGGCCTTGCCGGTCATCCGGGCTTGGAGAAGCGAACGGAGCGCGTTCGTTTTTTTTCGTAGGTCGCGTTGTTTTCGGCTGGTCAGGTACTTTTCCAATGACGTCTTATGATCTTCGAGCAGCGCCCGGTAGAAGACGGCTTGCGAAGCGGGATCGCCCGACTCCTTCACCCGCCAGGCGTGCGCGTTGCAGTATCCTCTCGCCCGCACGTACGAGCCGATCAACTGGCCGTCCCCGGCCCCTTCGCGCAGCAGCACCTTAATCATTCGCTCGACCCGTTCGTCCACCAGCTTGCACACCGGACACTGATCGTGCTGCAGCGCGTCGGCCATGTCGTGGTACAAAATATACTTATCCATTCGCGTCCCCCCGCTTCGAAAATCCCGTTCTCGATGCGGCTATTGTCCCCCGCGGTGGAAATTACCATACCCAAACGGAGCGAGATCTTTATATAATTCCAAGAGAACATAAGGAGGCGATATCGATTCACAGCATGAAAATACATAAACTCGCGGCGTCGGCGACGGCATCCCTGCTGCTCGCCGCGTCGCTCTTGGCGCCGAACGCGGCGGCGAAGCCGCTGCAGCCGGTCGTCGTCGACGGGACGCGGCATGCGACCGCCGCCCTGCAACGCGAAGGCTCCTTGCTCGTGCCGGCCGTCTTCCTCCGCAAGATGGGCGTCTCGGTCCAATGGGACGAGAACAACCAAGCCGTCGTGCTTCGGAAGGACGCCGTTCGCCTGTCCTTGACGGCGGGTCCCAACGGCGTCGTTCACAAGCCGGAAGGCACTTACGTTCCGTTGCGCTACGCGGCGGAGAAGCTGGGGATGAGCGTTACCTACGACGCGTCCACGCGAACGGCCGGCATTACGACGACGCCTTCCGCGGCGAGAACAGCGGCCAAATCCGCGAGCATCAGCGAAGAAGACGTCCTGTGGCTCGAGCGGATAACGGAAGCCGAGGCCGGCGGAGAATCCTACGAAGGGAAGGTTGCCGTAGCTGCCTCGATCCTGAATCGGATCGACGATCCGAATTGGCCCGATACGATCCAAGGCGTCGTCTTCCAGATCGTCGAGGTCGACGGAGTGGAGTATTACCAGTACTCCCCGGTGGCGGACGGGCGCATCTACGAGGCGAAGCCGACCGAAGAAACGCGGAAGGCGGTGCGGGCGGCGCTGGACGGAAGCGATCCGACCGACGGTGCGACGGTATTCTATAACCCTAAGAAGACGGACAACGTTTGGGTCCGCGAGCGTCCGGTTTCGAAGACGATCGGCAATCATGTGTTTTCCTATTAATCAAGCGAAATTTACCCGCTTGAAATCGCTTCCAGAAAAACAAGGAATCGCGCGATTCTTGTCGAATTCGTCGAACATATAAATTGATGTCATGTAAAGGGGATATCGCGCGATGATCAACTTTTCCGCCTTCCGCAAACCCGCCGCCGCAACCGGAACGACAGCCGCAGTGCCGAAGAGGGACGAACGTCTGTCTTTGCAAGAGAAAGACATGGTTCGCCGCAACGGCGTCGTCTTCGTCGCCATGTCGGTCATCACGGCGCTGACCGTCTTCGCGGTGTTGGCCATGGGCGGATCGACCCTGACGCTCGAATCGTTAGGCGTCGCGATCATTATGGCTCTCCACCTAGCGGCATTCGCCGCGCTTCATCTGAAGCGGGTCTGGATCATGAAGCTGAAATACGTCGCGGTCATCGGCTCGGCGCTGTCATCGTTGTATACGATCGTCTCGTCGCCGGACGCCACGAACGTGTTCTCGGTTTATTATTTGCTCGTGCTGACGTTGATTTACATGAGCATGCCGTTAATGATCGCAATAGAAACGTACAGCTTCGGCCTATTGATCTTTCTTTTGTTCGTACAAGACACGGGGATCGCGCCCGATAAGGCGAGCACCTACCTCATTTATTTCGTCTTGATTTCCATCCTGTTGTTCTCGCTGCTTCGCGTCAGCAACCATCTGATGAAGGACACGGAGCGTTCCCGTTCCGACGCGGAGGAGTTGCTCGAGCAGCAGCGCCGGCAGAAGGAGGGAGTCATCGCCGTCGTCGGCGAAGTATCCCGAAGCCTTACGGCGCTCAACCTCTCGGGCGCGGAGACGAATCAGTCGTTCGGCGAGATGAACGTCGCCTTCCAGGAAATCACGGTCGGCGCGAGCGCTCAGATGGAGTCCACGCTGTCCATCAACGAATCGATCCAGACGATGAGCGAGAGGATCGACAGCATGTCCGACGCGATGCGGTCGCTTCGGGAAGAGGCCCGTTCGGCCAAAGGGCTGTCCGACGACGGCGAGACGCAGGTCCGCGAGCTGACCGACACGTTCGTCCGGTTCCGCGGCGAAATCGAGTCGATGCAGAGCGAAATCGCGAGCTTGATCGAACGCGTCAACGAAGCGAGCCAGTTCAGCTTAACGATCAAGGAAATCGCCAACCAGACGAATCTTCTGTCCTTGAACGCCAGCATCGAGGCGGCGCGGGCGGGCGAGCATGGCAAGGGCTTCTCCGTCGTCGCTTCGGAAATCCGGAAGTTGGCGGATATGGCGTCTCGCTCCGCGGATCAAATCACCGGCGTGCTCTCGTCGTTCG
The DNA here is from genome assembly GCF_005765165.1 of Paenibacillus antri. Classification (NCBI taxonomy): domain Bacteria; kingdom Bacillati; phylum Bacillota; class Bacilli; order Caryophanales; family Paenibacillaceae; genus Paenibacillus; species Paenibacillus antri. Next base: position 29,123 of record NZ_VCIW01000036.1, read on the forward strand.
CGGCGCAATCCGACCAGACGCGCCGACGGATGGGTCATGTGGCGGAGCAGATGGAGAGAAGTCAAGAGACGACCGACCGGACGAGACAAGCGTTCGAGCAAATCAGCGCCGCCGTCGACGCCCTCGAGCTTTTGTCGGAGAGCAGCGCGCGGCTCACGAGCGAAATTCAGGCGTCCGCCGGCTCCGTCGGCGAATCGACGGCCCAGCTCGCCTCCGTCAGCCAACAGACGAGCGCGTCCTTGGAGCAGCTAACCGCCACGTTGGAGACGCTCCTCGTCGGCAATCGGACCAGCCTGACGAACCTCAAGCAGGTCGAGGAATCGTTACATCGCATTTCGTAAAATAGGGAAAAAGACTGCCACGCTCCGCGCGACAATCGCGCAGGAACCTGGCAGTCTTTTTTATCATATGAACTTCTATAAATATTCCTCGACGTCCGCGTTCGTCCGCTGCTCCTCCAGCCACGTCGTCGACAGCGCCGACAGCGCCTCGTTCACGAGCGCCTCCCGAATCTCTTCCTTCTTTTCTTCGAGCGTAGGCATATACGCCGCTTTCTTCTCGGACACTTGGATGATATGAAATCCGTTGCTCGTCTCGACCGGCTCGCTGAGCTGCCCGACCTCAATCGAGAAGGCGGCCGTCTCGAACGGCTCTTCCATGACGCCCTTCTCGAAGAAGCCGAGATCGCCGCCGGCATCGACCGTGCCCGTATCGAGCGATTGCTCCGCCGCCAGCGTCGCGAAGTCTTCGCCGCCCGAGAGCCGCTGGCGAAGCTCCTTCGCTTCTTCCTCCGTCGCCACGAGGATATGGGACGCCTTCACCTGCTCGGGCTCTTCGAGCGAGGCGGCATTTTCGTCGTAATAGGTTTGAATTTCCTCGTCCGTCACGGTGACCTGCGGCTCCAGCAGCTTCTTCAGCTGTACTTCGACAGCCATCTGCTCCTCCAGCCCCTCGACGGTCATGCCGTACATGGCCAGCGTCGACAGGAAATCGTCTTCGCTCGGGAACTGCCCTTTGATCGCGTCCATCTGTTCGGCGATGTCCTCGTCGGCGACCTCCACGCCCGCCGCTTCGGCCGCTTGGCGCACCAGCTCCTCGTCGATCATCGACGACAGCGTCTGTCCGCCGTCCGCGGCGAGCAGCGCGTCGAATACGTCTTGCTTCGAAATCGCGACGCCGTTGACCGAGGCCGCGGGACCGAGATCCGAGTCCTGCTCCCGGAGGAAAGGGAACAGCGCGGCGGCGATCAGCAAGGCGAGCAAGACGAGAGATACGATTTTCCACTTCGTGGTTACGATGTCATTCATGAGTACGCTCCTTCGATTTTCGGATCCTGTGAGCAAGTCCGATTTCCCCCATTATGCTCCGCGAACCTGAAGCGCATATGAAATTCGCCTGAACGTTTCCTGAAAATGAAAAAACGGGGCTCAATGAGCCCCGTAATACGCGTACTCCACCCCGCAAGGCCCGCCGTCCGGGTTGCTCTCGAGATCGACCTCGCTGCCGTCCGCGCGGAACAACGGGCGATAATAATGCGAGATCCGGGCCGCCGACGCGTTGGCGTAATGGCAGATGAACGAACGCCGGAATCGATCCTTCGTCTTGTTCCGGTACGAGCCGTGGATCAGATTGCCGTTGAAGAACAGCACATCGCCCGCCGCAAGCGCGACCGGGACCGCCTTCATCCCCTCCGGCGGCTTCACGTAATGGTTCGTGAACGACTCCTTCGCATCCGCTTCGTCCGGACAGACGATCTCGTGGGCGTTCGTCTTCGGCACGACGAGCAAACCGCCGTTCTCCTCGTCCGCCGGGTCCACCGCCGTCCACGCGGCGATACAGTTGCCCGGTTCGACCTTCAAGTAGAAGTTGTCTTGATGCAGCGCCTGGCCGCGAGAGCCAGGCGGCTTGTAATAAAACATGCTTTGCGCCGCCAGCGCCTCTTCTCCGAACAACGACTCGAGCGCCTCCAGGACGGGCGGATGCAGCATATACCGCTTGGCGGTCGCGTCGAACCGATGCGGATGCATCACCCTCGGATACCGCTTCAGCGGATCCGTCCCGTCCGCCGCGAAATCCGGTTCGAAATAACCCGGCACCGTCCGCCGGCCGATCCCCTCGAACGTCCGCTCGATCTCGCGCAGCTCCTCCTTCGCGAACAGTCCTTTCACGACAAGATAGCCCTCTTCCTCGAATCGGCGCACCTGCTCCTCCGTCAACGATCCCCTTCGTTCCGTCATCACACGATTCTCCTCTCGTTTCATTGGAGTGTTACAGTTGAATTTCCTTTATTTTAGAGTAGAATGACTCCTATAATGAAGTATGGAAACCGCTGAACAGTCACACGATTCTGCTGCAAGTGGGGGGATTCGGAAAATGGAGCAACGCCTAGAAGCCTACGGCGGCGAAGCCAAAGGCCTTACGATCGCCGGGCGATTCCGCGTGCCGGACACGTATGTCGTCGACCGGCCGACCGGCCGCGACGAAGACGATTGGATCGTCGCATACACCTTGGAGGGCGCCGGCTACGTCCGGACGACGGGGTTGGAGCATCGGCTCGGCCCGGGCGACATCCTGCTGCTGAATGCGTCCGTTCCCCATGCGTACGGCACCTGCGCCGGGGAGATCTGGGGCTTCGTCTGGGCCCACTTCTCTCCGGAGCGCATGGATGCGAGCTTCCTGCCGACGGAGACGGCGACCGTCGCCCCGATCGCGGACGCCTCCGCCCGCCGGCGCATCGTCCGCGCGTTCCGGCGCGTGCTGATCGACGCCAGGGATCGCGGCGACTTCTGGAACGAGCTCTGTTACGGGGCTCTGCAGGAGGTGCTCGCGATCGCCGCCCGCCAGATCGCCCGGCGCATCGACCCGCGCGTCGAGGAAGCCCGGCGGCTGCTGGCGGCGAACATGCGCGAGCCCGTTCGCATCGAGACGTTGGCGAAGGCGGTCGGCCTGTCGCCGTCGCGGCTGTCGCACCTGTTCAAGGAAACCACGGGCCAATCGATCGTCGACGCGCTGAACGCCATGCGCGTGCGGCAAGCGGCGCTGCTGCTCGAGCATACGCGCCGAGGCGCCGCGGAAATCGCCTACGAGGTCGGCTTCCAGAACTACAACCACTTCCTCGCCCAATTCCGCCGAAGATTCGGCGCCAGCCCCACCGGCTACCGTCGCGGGCTGCGGCTCGAGTAGACGCGCCCTCCCCCGCTTTTCGCCTTAGCCCTTGGCGCATTCTAAGGTCGCCTCCTTTCTGTCGCCGGCTCCTTTCCAAGCTGATTCCCCCTGCTCAGGTCCTCCGGGGCGGGGCACTGTTGACTGCCCCTTTCTAACGTGATGTCCTCTAGTCAGGACCAAGGGGCCCCCCCTTTTTGCCGGCTCCTTTCCAAGGCGATTTCCTCTGCTCAGGATTCCTCCGAATTGGAATTTCTCTATTGAAATAAGAACATCAGTTCGGTATAATGGGGAAAAGGAGGCGGCGTTCATGGATCAAGCGGAACAGGTAGCTTATTTCTTTCGGCGGCGGTGGCCGAACGGGTTTTCCTGCCCGAGCTGCGGATATGGGGCGTATTATACGATCACGACGCGGCAGCTCCCGCT
>NZ_VCIW01000037.1 GCF_005765165.1 Paenibacillus antri
TCTCGTTTCATCGCCTACCGTTTTTAAACACACTCGATCCGCGCCGAATCCACCCGCGTTACGCTCAATGTCGCACCCATGCGCCTTATATCGCCCTTGTCGCCTCGCGCCGCTTTCCCCTATGTTCCGCCCTAACGTCTATACCGCCCCTCCACATCGAACTTTTCCGCACTTTCGTTCCGTTCTCGCTCCCATCGCCTACCGTTTTTAAACACACTCGATCCGCGCCGATTCCACCCGCGTTACGCTCAATGTCGCACCCATGCGCCTTATATCGCCCTTGTCGCCTCGCGCCGCTTTCCCCTATGTTCCGCCCTAACGTCTATACCGCCCCTCCACATCGAACTTTTCCGCACTTTCGTTCCGTTCTCGCTCCCATCGCCTACCGTTTTTAAACACGCTCGATCTGCGCCGATTCCACCCGCGTTACGCTCAATGTCGCACCCATGCGCCTTATATCGCCCTTGTCGCCTCGCGCCGCTTTCCCCTATAATGGAAAACGAGACGAAGAACGTCCCGACCCCCTTATGGGCTGATCGGGACGTTCTTCTTTTTTATCAAAGGAGGTTTATGACGACATGGCGACGGCGTTCGAAGACGCAACATCGAAATGGCTCGACGACCATCGCTCCAGGCGGTCCGGAAGCCGGCTCGAGCGAATCGCTAGAGGGCTCGGACATGCGGAACGTTTGTTTTTGCGGAACGTCTGGCACCCGCTCCGGGGCGACTTCGAGCATCTGCATCCGGAGTACGAAGTCCTCGACTGGAGAGGTCGCCCCTACTACGCGGATTTCGCCTGGCTGCCCGGGTATGCTAGCTTGCTGTTCGAGATCAAAGGCTACGGTCCCCACGTTCGAGACATGGATCGGCAAAAGTACTGCAACGAGCTGAACCGCGAGACGTTCCTGCTGACGGTCGGGTATCGCGTCGTCTCCCTCTCGTACGACGATGTAGAGCAACGACCCGAGCTCAGCCGCTCGATGATCCGCCTCGTGCTCGGCAACTACGACCCTGCGCGCGCCCCCGCGTCTCGCGCCTTGCTGGCGGAGAAGGAGATCATCCGGTTGGCGTTCCGGAAGGCGGAGCCGATTCGACCCGTGGACGTCGTCCGTCACTTCGAGATCGACGCGAAAACCGCGACGAAGATGCTGCGCCAGCTCTGCGAGAAGGGGTGGCTGCGGCCGTGCCCTCGAGGGCGAGGCGAGCGGAACGTCCGGTACGAGTTGACGCGAGGTGCGATGGAGTATTTCCTTTAGACGGAAATCCTCCCACTAATCCGGGCACCCGTGGTCCGCGGTGCCGAACTAAAAGGAAAACCTCCCACTAATTCAGCCAAAAGCCGGGCTTCAAGACGCCTCGGGGCCAATTAGAGGGAGGTTTTCCGTGTAATGTGCGAATTCGGAGCCCATCCAGGCAAATTAGAGGGAGCTTTTCCCGCTAATGCCAGGGGGATGGGCAGCAGGGGGTTCGGCGCACCGGCGCCCGACGCCTCAGCCGCCGGCGAAGAACGCGCGCAGCGGCGCCTGCAGCGGCTCGTAGCCGCGCTCGTAGAGCGCGCGGTATGCCGCCGCGCGCGTCGCGTCCGGCGCGATCGTGCGCGTCGCCGCGCCGCCCGCCGCGAGCCCGGCCCGCGCCGCCTCGACGGCTTGCTCGGCGTCCGCGTACAGCCCGGCGCCGACGCCGGCCGCGAGCGCCGCGCCGAGCAGCGTCGCTTCCGGCACGCCCGGCAGCGCCAGCTCGCAACCCGTGATGTCCGCCTTCACGGACAGCCACAGCGGGTTGCGCGTGCCGCCGCCGACGACGAGCAGCCGCTCGATGGCGCCGGCCGTCAGCCGCTCCGCGCTGCGCTTCATCATCTCGAGCTGGTACGCCGTCCCCTCGAGCACCGCCTTCAGCATATCCGCCCGGCCGTGCGACTTCGCGAGGCCGACGAAGCCGGCGCGCATATGCGAATCCGGCAGCGGCGCCCCGCTGCCCGCCAAATACGGGAAGTACAAAATGCCCGTCGGTCCCGGCGCCGCGTCGTCGCACAACGCGAGCAGCTGCTCGTACGTTAACGCGGGGTCGCCGAGAAGGTCTCGCATCCACTCGACCGAGCCGCCCGAAGACGATTGGCCGCCCATCCAGAAATAACGCCCCGCGGCGATGTGGACGCCGAACGACAGGCCGGTCTCGTAGTCGGCCCGCGTCAGCTCGCGCGCGTCGAGCGTGCCCACCAGTGTCTCCGCCGTCCCCATCGAGTCGTACACCGCGCCCGGCCGAATCGCCCCGACGGCGAGCGCCGCCGCGACGTGATCGTGCCCGGCGATCGCCACCTGCGTCGACGAGGTCAATCCGCCGCCGCACAGCTCCGGCAGCACGCCGCCGATCGGCGCGCCGCCCGGCACCGCCTCGGGGAACAGTCCTTCCGGCAAGCCGAAGTGCCGCACCCACTCGACGTCCCACGCCCTGCGGTCGATCCGGTACGCGTACGTGCGCGCCGCGAGCGAATCGTCGAACGCCATGCGGCCCGTCAGCCGGTAAGCGATCCAGCTGGAGGCGGACAACCAGACCGGGTCGCCCCCGGTCAGCGCGTCCGGCGCGTGCTCGCGGATCCATAAAATTTTCGCCAATCCGAGCTTAAAGCTGCCGTGCAGCCCCGAGCGGACGAACCGCTCGTACGGATCCGATTCCCGCTTGATCAACGCCGACTGCGGCTCCGAGCACGTGTCGAACCAAGGCAGGAACGGCGAACGCGGCGCCCCCGTCGACCGCTCGACCACGAGTCCGCTCTCCGCCATCGACGCGATGCCGATCGACGCCGCGGCGACGCCGCCGAGCGGTGCGAGCGCTTCCTTGAGCGCCGAATATAAAGATCCCCACATGCGCTCGGGATCGTAATAGCTGATGCCGAGCCGCTCGTCCCGAAGCGTCTCCGTCGGGCGGCTCACCACGGCGAGCTGGCGCCCGTCCTCCGCGAATACGCCGACCTTGCTGTTCGTCGTGCCGATATCGATGCCAACCGTTACAATCGTCAAGATGGTCCTCCCGTTTCCCGCATGCGATTCGCGCGTCCGTCCGCCTAGGCGACAAGGGTCAAGCGACTAAGCGACTACGGCGTCAAGCGACGACGACGCGATTGCGCCCTTGCTCCTTCGCTCGATATAACGCCGCGTCGGCTTTCCGCATCACCTCGACGAGGAACTGCTTCGGGTTCTCGTCCTCGTAGCTGTCTCCGTCGACGCTGATCAATCCCATGCTGATCGTAATTTGAATGTCTCCGCGGTCCGTCGCGACGACCTGCGATTCGACGATGCGCCGAAGCTGCTCCGCCAAGCGGTACGCGTCCCGATTTTCCGTGTGCGGCAAGTAAATCGTGAACTCCTCGCCGCCGTAGCGGGCGAAGATGTCGCTCTCCCGCAGCCGCGCGCGGATGAGCGTGGACGTATGCCGGAGCACCTCGTCCCCGATATGATGCCCGTAGGTGTCGTTAATTTGCTTGAAGTGATCCACGTCGAACAAAATGAGCGAAAACGGCACGCGATACCGCTGCTCGACGGCGATCTGATACTCCAGCATCTGAAACAGATATCTTCTATTATAACATCCCGTGAGCGGATCCGTCGTGGCGAGCAGCTCGAGCTTCCGATTCGCGACCGACAGCTCCTCCTGCATGAGCGTCAGCTCGCCGTTGCGCAAGGTCAAATCCTCGTTGCGGTCGTGCAGCTCGTGCACGAGCCGGCGCCACTCCGTGACGTCCTGCAGCGTGACGATCCGCCCGACGTAAGAGCCGTTGTCGCTGTAGATCGGCGTAATTTTCACGGTGACGTGGATCGGCGCTTGCTCCCGAACGAGCACCTCCGTCTGCAGAAACTTCCCCGTCTCGTTGAAATACGAACTTAGGAAGCCGCGGCCGAAGCCGGGCTCGAGCGCGCCTTCCATGAGCGACTCGATCGGGAACGGCTGCCCGACCGTCATCGGGAAAAATCGCGTCGCCACCGCGTTTCGGTCGAGCACGTTGTGACGATCGTCAAGAATGACGATGCCGGTGTCCATGCTGTCCACGACCTCGCGCAGCGCGATGGAAATAATCCGGAACGCGTTGTTTTTCCGGATCGCAATGACGAAGCAGATGTCGGAGAAGACGATGCCGAGGGACGTAAGGCCGGTGACATTTTCCAAATGAGGAAACAACGGCGTCGACGTATAGACGGTATCGAGCAGCGCAAGCAGCAGCATGATCGACTGTCCGAGCAGGAACAGCACGATCTGCCGCCGGAATCCGAAATCCTTCGTCTTGAACAGCGCGCGAATCATGACGACGCTGCCGAGCAGCACGTACAGCACGCTGATGCCGGCCAAATACCAGAAGACGGGACCGTACGTCCGCTCGGCGAGCCACGTCGTCGGCGTCGCCGCGAACAAGCCGTGCCAAGGATTCAAGGTGACGAGCACCGCCGCGACGAGCGCCGGCAGGCCCAGCACCAGATACCCCGCCTTCTTCATCCGATACAGACCCTTGGTCAACATGAGCGAAAACATAAGCCACCCGTAGCCGAGGAACGAGAGTCCGACGAACGCCAAATTCACGGCATACCACTGGTAGTCCTGATCGGGCGTAATCGACAGCATGAACATGCCGTACGGCCACGTCATCATGGCGATATGGAAGGCGATATATACTTTATGCAGCTGCCGTATTTCGTTGGTGAATAAGACGTACAGAAATAGAAAAAGTAAAGCGAGGGCCGAGAGGAAATCAATCCCGTTAAACGTTTGTTCCATAGGGAGCTCCTTACGGGTAGATAGGTCTTTTTAACCAAGGGATTATATTCGCTTCGGTTTGGAGATTTCCTTTTTTTATGTGAAAATTAATAAAGGAGGGATTTTATATGTCTTCATCTTTGTTCTCGCCGTTCGAAATTCGAGGCGTCTCGCTCAGAAACCGGATCGTCATGTCGCCGATGTGTATGTACAGTTGTTTCGAAAAGGACGGGAAGGCGACCCCGTGGCACGTCACCCACTACGCCAGCCGGGCGGCCGGCGGCGTCGGCCTCGTCATGACCGAGGCGACCGCCGTCTTGCCCGAAGGCCGCATCTCCGACGAGGACCTCGGCATCTGGTCGGACGATCACGTCGCCGGCCTTCGCCAGGTGACGGACGCCTGCCGCGCCGCCGGCGCGAAGACCGGCATCCAGCTCGCGCACGCCGGGCGCAAGTCCGAGGCGGACGGACGCGTCGTCGGACCGTCGGCCGTCGCGTTCAACGACCGCTACCGGACGCCCGAGGCGATGACCGAAGCGGACATCGCCGCCGCGGTCGCCGCCTTCCGGGACGGCGCGCGGCGGGCGAAGGACGCCGGCTTCGACGTCGTCGAGCTGCACGCGGCGCACGGGTATTTGCTGAGCGAGTTCCTCTCGCCGCTCGCGAACTTCCGCACGGATCGGTACGGCGGCGACGCGGAAGGCCGCTTCCGCATCCTCGCCGAGACGATCGAAGCGGTTCGCGGCGTATGGGACGGCCCGCTGTTTCTGCGCCTGTCGCTGAACGAATACGCGGAAGGCGGCACGCCGCTCTCGGACTTCGTCGAATTCGCCCGGCGGGCCAAGGCGCTCGGCGTCGACCTCGTCGACTGCAGCTCCGGCGGCGTCGTGCCGGCGCGCGTCGACGCGTATCCCGGCTACCAAGTGCCGGCCGCGGAGGTCGTGCGCCGCGAGGCGGACATCCCCGTCGGGGCGGTCGGGCTTATCGCGGAGCCCGCGTTCGCCGAGCATCTCGTCCGGACCGGCCGCGCCGACCTCGTCTTCCTCGGCCGCGCGCTGCTGCGCGATCCGTATTGGGCGCTGCACGCGGCGAAGACGCTCGGCGCCGAGGCGCCGATCCCGCAGCAGTACGCGCGAGGCTGGGCGTAACAGGTCAAAAGAAAACCGCCGCCGAAGGAGAGCTTCCGCTTCCCTTCGGCGACGGTCCGCGCCGTTACGTCGGCCGATATCCGTCGTTCTTCCCGAGATCTTCGCCGTCTCGAAGGAACGTGACATCGTTGCCGCCCGAGAAATAATCGTCCTTGATCTGCTCGCGGGTTTCCGCCGCGCCCGCCTCGTCGCCCGCTTCGCCGCTCGCGACGTCGTTATAGGACGCTAGCAGCGCCTCGCCGGCAGGATTGTTTCGCTTATCTCTAGCCAAGCCGCCTTCAACTCCCTTCCTCGAATTACTTACAGATTGCCTCGCCGCCGCGCTTCTGATACATGCGGCGGAACCGCGGAACAACCTTGAACGAGAGGAATGACGACGTCTATGAAACATATTTATCGCGAAGGCGCCGGCGAAGACAAGCCGGTCCTGCTGCTGCTGCACGGCACCGGCGGCGACGAAGAGAGTCTGCTCGAGCTCGCATCGCGGATCGACGCCGAAGCCGCCGTCCTGAGCGTGCGCGGCAACGTGCTCGAGAACGGCATGCCCCGCTTCTTCCGCCGGATCTCCGAAGGGGTGTTCGACGAAGCGGACCTCGCGTTCCGCACCCAGGAGCTGCATAACTTCCTGCACGACGCGTCGCTGCAGTACGGCTTCGCTCGGGAGCGGGTCGTCGCCGTCGGGTATTCGAACGGCGCGAATATCGCGGGAAGTCTTCTTTTCCAACACGAAGACGCGCTGCAAGCCGCCATCCTGTTCCGCCCGATGGTGCCCCGCCGCGGCGTCCCGCTGCCCCGCCTGGACGGCCTGCCGGTGTTTATCGGCGCGGGCGAGACCGATCCGCTCATTCCGAAAGCGGAAACGGAGGAGCTGCGGTCGCTGTTGGAAGGCGCCGGCGCCGCGGTGACGCTGCACTGGGAGCCGGCCGGCCATCAGTTGGCGAATACCGAGATCGACGCCGCCGCGGCATGGGTACGCTCCCTCCCCGGCCCGAACGAATAAGCGGCCTCGATCTGTGCGTTCGGTCACTGCCCGCGCCGTTCCGCTTCCTATATAATGGAAGCATAAGACGGATAAGGCGGTGGCCGACATGTTGTTTCGCAACATCTTAGTCGCCTACGACGGTTCGGAGCCAAGCCGGAGCGCGCTTCGGAAGGCGATCGAGCTCGCGACGGCGGCGCCGTTTTGCAAAATCGACGTCCTCTATGTCCGACCTACCCCGACGACGTGGCATCCGGACTTGCCTGCCGCGCCGTTGATCGAATACGAAGAGAGCCGCGCGGCCGAAATCGTCGACGGAGCGCGCGAGATGCTTCGGCCCGTGCCGAACCGATGGCGCACGTTCATCGCCGAAGGGCGAGCCGCGAAGGCGATTCTCGCCTTCGCGGGCGAGACCGGCTGCGATCTGATCGTTCTGGGCAGCCGCGGACGAAGCGGATGGACGGAGCTGTTCCTCGGCAGCGTCAGCCACTACGTCGTGCAGCATTCGCGGGTCCCCGTGCTCGTCATGAAGCGGCCGCCGGACGAAGGCGAGGTCGTCTCCCTCCGGCAGCCGGCGAAGGAGCGGACGTCCGACGCTCGCGAAGAACGAGACGAGAAGGGGCTGTCCCAAAAGTCTGAATGACTGGGGGCAGCTCTTGTCTTTTACAGTTATGCTTTTAACGAGAGGGGGTACGGGTTCCGGCCGCCACTGAACGTCGTGTTCTTTAGATTAGATTGGAAGGGTACAACACGACGTTCGAAAAGGCGGACGTAAACTCCTTCACCCGTCCCCCGCTCCCTCGCGCTTCTGTAAATAGAATGAACTGCTTGACATCATATAGACACCGGTTCGCGACAGCAAATTAGTCGACAAAAAAACGCAAAGAAATCGCTCGTTTCGGTAAAATGGAAGTACGACCGAAGTGGAAATAGAAAACGGTCGGTCAGGAATAGAGCTGATCGACCGTTTTCTTGTTTTTCATTGAGGAACTATTCTCCGTTAGTGGATTTTAATCCACTTATGGGACAGCCCCTTCTCGTTTCCGGCTTCGCTACTCCTCTTTCGCGAGCGACCGCAGCCGCACCCAACGGGGACGGTAAATATCCGCGTCGACGGTGTGGGCGCTCCAATTCGTCGAATTGACGTTGTAGCTGATCAAGAGCTCGCCCGGCCGAGACAGATGCGGATGCGCCTTGGCGTTATACGTGATGACGTCCAGCCCTTCGAAGTCGGCCGGTTCCGGCGCGTAATAGACGTCCGTCATCGGGCCGAACGGCCCCGCGGGCGAATCGCCGACGCGGTACGCGACGTAATGGCTGAGCGTGTCGCGCTCGACGACGAGCAAGTACTTGCCCGCGAACGGGCCGTCCGCCGTCTCGGTAACGCTCAGCTCCGCCGACACGCCGTCCGCCAGCGGCGCCGCGTCGGCGATGTTCCGGCTCCAGCCCGCGCCGTCCCAGAACCGCCAAGCCTCGAAGTCCTCGATCGACTCGGGGCGGACGCGCGCGACGAGGAGACGCTTCGTCGTCGGCGTATTTTTATAGCCGTATACGTACAGGTAGCCATCGGGATTGGAGGCGCCGGACGCCTCCGTTAAATCCAAAATCGCCGCGCCGTACAGCGCCTCCCCGCCGCCGTCCGGGTAGACGTAACGCAGCGGCGTCTCCGTCTGCGTCTGCGCCTCCGGCAGCGGGCCTTCTTCCGTCAGCGGCAGCTTGATCAAGTGCACGCCCGACGTCTTGAACTGGAATCCGGGCGCGCCGTCCGGATCTTTCTCCATCAACAACGGGAAAAGGTAAACGCTCCCGTCGATCGTCACGCCGTCTTGCAGCCAATACCAGGATCCCTTGGGCGCGTTCGGCGTCTTCGGCGTGAACAGGCTCAGATCGGCGCTCTTCGGCGCGAACAGGAACGACAGGCTCGCCGGATCGGGTTCGCCGCCCCGGAGCGCCGCCATCGAGTTGTTCACCATGCCGGCCTGGACGCGCATCCGGCCGATCGGGTCGGCCGCGCCGACGAACGTATCGCTGAAGAAAAACAGCGTGCGCCCGTCCGCCGCGCCGCCGGGCGCGTCGCGTCCGTCGAGCGGAATCGAATAGACGCCGTCCGCGCCGGTCCAGCCCCGGTAGCTGCTGAACAGTCCGGTCCAGTCATGCGCCGGCTCGACCGCCAGCCCCTCCCCCGCGAAAAACCGCAGCTCGCTCAGCCCGTACCGACGGCTGCCGTCCTCCGCTTCCGCGCCCCAATTGCCGTCGGCCCCGGAGGCCGCGATGCGCACGTATCTGGCGTGGACGCCGCCGAAGTCGATCGGACTCGCCTTCCCGTCGTCCGCATTCGTCGCGGCCAGCCGGTCGCCGCCGTCCGCCTTCGCGAGCCGATACGGCCCGGCTTCCCCTCGCAGCTCGGTCCAGTTCAGCTTGTCGATCGAATAAGCGATCGTAACCTGCTTCAGCCCGGCCTCCGGCCCCGGTTCGCCGCCGCCGTTGTAGTTCCACACATGCATCTCGCCGAGCGGATACGTGCCGCCGAGGTCGACGACGATCGCCGCCTCCTCGCCGCCGCCCGCCGGCGTCGTCGCGAGCCACATGCCTTCGCGCCTCCGGTCATGCGTATCGTCCGCGCCGCGGAGCGCCGACATGCCGTAGTGGCTCACGACCGCGTCCGGCGGCGTGACGTCGCGCTCCGGCGCGGACGACACCGCGTCGATCGGGTGGATGAGCGCGCCGGACGTCACCTCGCCCGCATACCGGTAAAACCGGACCTCGCTAAGCCCGAACGTCCGGGTTCCGTCCGCGGCGCGATTGCCCTTCCCGGCCTCGGGATGCGCCTCGAGCCGCACGTAGCGGGCGAGCGCGCCGCCGAACCGGACCGGCTCGCCGCCCTCGAGGTTCGTCGCGGCGATCGCGCCGGCGCCGCTCGCTTCGGCGAAGACGAACGGCGCCCCTTCGCCCTCCCACGCCGTCCACGTCTGCCCGTCGACGGAGAGCGAGATCGCGACCTCTTTCAGACCGTAAGCGGTCCGCTGCGGCTCGTTGTAATTCCAGATCCACATCTCGCCGAGCGGCTGTACGCTTCCGAGATCGAACGCGAGCGAGGCGGCCTGGCCCGCCGCCGCGTCCAAGCACCACATCGCGCGCTTCTCGTCGCCGTGCAGCTGCGCCTTCGCGCCGGCGCCGGACATGCCGGCGTTATCGGCGGCGCGCGCCGCGGCGCAGCCTTCGCTCGCCTCGCCCGCCGCCCTCGTCCCTTCGATCGGCGTCCCGTACGCCGCTCGCCGCGGCGCCGGCTCTGCCCGTCCGCCCTCGCAGCCGGTCGACGCGGCCAGCAGCGCCGCGGCCGCGATCGCGAGCCCGATCGTCGCCGCCCCCCGTCTCATGCGTCCCATCTCGTCCCCCCGCGCCTTCGAATCCGCTTCCATTCTATCCTACAGTGTATCCTCGCGAGCGGCCGACGTCTTTCGGAGAAGGCGCCAACTTTTTATAAATTAACGCCATCGAAAAAACCGATCCCCATGCAGCACCCGCGCCGCCTGAAGATCGGTCCATTCGATTCCGTCACTTCTTATCGTTTTCCAGCAGCTCCACCAATACTTTCAGCGCCTCGGTCGTATCGATGTACGCGTACCGGCCGCCGGTGTATTCGCCCTTCTGCTGCAGCGGGAAGCCCCGGCTCGCAAGCGCCTCCGTCTTCTCCTGCATTCCGTCGATGACGAAGGCGATGTGATGCACCCCTTCGCCGCGCTCGTTCAGATGGTTCCGCCACGTGCTCGGCGTCTCGTCGGGCTCGATCAGCTCGAGCTGCAGATTGCCCAAGCGGAAGAACGCCAGCTTCGCCCGCGCGGCGGACGGCCGCCCCTCGAATTCCGTGCGGGCGACCTCCGGCGCGTCCGTCCAGAACGCCTCCGGCTTCGGCAAGCCGAAGAACGCCGCGTACGCCTCGCTCGTCCGCTCGATATCGCGTACGATCAGACCGATCTGCGTTACCACATTGGTGCCGAGCATGCCGTTCGCTTGTTCCTCGTTCATTGGAATCCGCTCCCCTGTAGGTTCATATTACGACGAAACGGCCGCAACGAGCCGACCGTCGACTTCCGCGACCGGCACGAACACCGGACGCTCGTCCGGCGACCTGTTCGGCGTATGCAGCGCGAGCCTCAGCCCGCCGTCGAACCGCGCGAAAATCATGCCGTGACCGCCGTCGCTCTCGTAGATCGGCTCCGGCTCTTGGCGCCATGGCCCGAGCACGCCGCCGGACTCGGAGCGCGCGATGCCCTGCGCGTACCGGCCGCCGCGGAAGCTCGACCAAAGCATCAGCAGCGTCCCGTTCGCGCAGCGATGCAGGTACGGGCCGTCCGTGACGTAACCCTCGCCGTTCTTCGGGCTCTTCACGGGCTCCACCCACGGCGCGTCGGTCGCCCGGAACAGCGTGACGGGCGCGGATACCGCGCGGTCGAGCGACTCGGACAGCTCGATCGCCTCGACCGTGCCGTCTTTCGTCTGCACCCACTCGTGGCAAAACACCATCCACGGCTTGCCGTCGTCGTCCACGTACAACGTACCGTCGAGGCATTCCCAGTCGCGCGGCGTCACCGGACCGTCGCTGTGCGGCCGGAACGGGCCGAGCGGCGAATCCGCGATCAAAATTTGCGTCCCGCGGCAGACGCCGTCCGCCTTGAACGTCGCGAACATATAGTACTTCCCGCGATACCGGTGCACCTCGGGCGCCCAGTAATTCGTATCCGACCAGAAGTCCGGCCCCGGCCGGAACGCCGGGAACGGTCCCTCCCATTCGGTCAAGTCCTTGCTCCGATACGCATCGAAGCCCGTCGCCGGGCCCCGCCAGATATTCTTGTCGGTCGAGCCGTACAAGTAATACCAGCCGTCCTCGTGCGGCAGCACGAACGGATCCCGCATTTGAATGTCGTTCAACGTTAACTTCGGCTTCGTCGGTTCCGTCATGTCGTCACTCCTCGTTTCATTCCCAGCCCGGCGGCACGACGCCCGGACCGCCCTCGGACGCGAACGCGCGCGCGTCGCGGTCGAACCGGAGCGTCTCGTTCCCTTCGACGCGAATCGGATACGTCGTTCCCCCGTGCTCGAACGAGCCTTCCGCCGGCGCGACGCCCATCCCGACGATCGAGCGCAGCTCGCCCGCGCGGTCGGTGACGACGCGCACGCCTGCCGGGACTCGGTACAGCAGCGCGCCGTCGCGATAAATTTCGCCGCCGGACGCCCCGTGGACGAATTCGAACCGGCTCCCGTCGACGTCGCGGCGATAGCCGACGCTCTCCGCCAGCACCGCGCCGTGGTCCGCGGCGTTCGGCAGCAGCGCCGTAAACCACAGCTCGCCTTCAGGCGTCGGCAGCACCCCGCTCAGCCGCTCGACGTAATCGAGCGCGCAGATCGCAGCCGGCGAATACGCCTCGGTAAAACCCTCTTCGCCCGTCCACGGACTCAACGTCTGGCCGAATCGCGTCATTCGGGATACGGCGGAGACGATCGACTGGGTCGCCCACGTCAGCTCGACGTGCCGCCCGTGCAGCTCGAACGCGCGCGGCGCGCGGAGCAGCGTCAGGAAGTTGCTCGGCCCCGCCCACGAGTTGTACGTCGAATGCGGGTCGAACCGCGGATCGTCCATCGCGATCGACGCGAACGGATATTTCGCGAAAAACTTACGCGTATTCAGCACGTACCGCCGCAGCGACGACGCGAAGAACGCGTCGTCTCCGACCTCGGAGGCGAGCACGCGCAGCAGCACGTCCGATTGGATGCGCACGAACCTGCCGTGCCGATCGACGTCGTAGAAGAAGCCGTCCGTTTCGTCGAAGCAGTGCTCGATCAAGCAGCGGGACGATTGCTCCGCTTTCGCTTCCCATGCCGCGGCCGCCGCGTCGTCGCCCAGCGACCGAGCCATCCGGGCGAGATACTTGCGCGAGCAATAGACGCTCGCCGTCAGGTCCGGCGCCAGGAACGGCAGCAGCGGCGATTGCGGGTCGCAGCGCGCGGGGTCGTTGCCGTAGGGCGTATCCGGCGTATGCCAGAACCGAGGCGACAAGTCATGCCCGGTGTCGAAGGCGCAGAACGCCTCCACGCAGCCGGTCCCGCGCGTATTGCGATACGTCGCCAGCCAATCGTCGTAGCGCGATAGGGCTTGGTACATTTTCCGAAGGAAACGCTCGTCCCCCCCATGCAGCTCCGCATGCGTCCACACGCTGCGCGCCGGCGGCGTAACGAGCTGGATTTGCTTGAACACGGCGCCGTCGGCCGTGATCTTATAAGGGATGAGCCCGTCCGTGCGCTGCAGGTCGGCGAATTGCTCGAACGTCGCCTGCGCGACGGACGGCAGAAACCGCGACAGCAGCTCGACATTGATCGTGCCCGTGCTTTCCAGCCAGCAGCCGTGATAGACGCCGCCCTCCTGCAGAATCGGCTTCCCTTCGCGGTTCGGCACGATGCAATCGAGCAGCGTCCGCATCGCCGTATAATACGTCGTTTCGAGCGCCGAGGTATTGCCGCCGCAAGCGACGAACGCCGCCCCCGACGCCGCGAACTCCTCTGCGATCCGCTCGTCCGACGCCTTCTTCCCGCGACCGATCCGCTCCGCCGTATCGACCGCGCGAAGCCGATCGAGCGTTTCACCCAATTGTTCCGACATCTTCGTTATCACTCGCCTTCTGCCATCGGCCGGACGAACTCGGACGGACTGCGCCCCGCGATCGACTTGAACGCTTGGATGAAGTGCGTCGAGATCTGGAATCCGGCCCTCTCGCTGATTTCATACACCATGTACTTGCCGGTCTGGACGAGCTCCTTCGCTTTCTCCACCCGGCGTTTGTTAGCGCTGTCACGAACGGTTCGCCTGCGATGCGCTTGAACGATCGGCTTAGATAGTTCCGATTCGCGCACCGCTCCGCGGCGATCTCCTCGAGCGTGATCGCGCGATCATAACACTTTTCAATATAATGCTTAATCACGCGATCGACAAGCGCATGGCTGCGCTTCCCCAGCATCGTCGGATGGCAGCGACTTCAAATCGAATACAATCGGCTAAGCATAAGACAATTTTCGCTAATGGCGAATCGACGTCCGCTCTGTCACGCTAGGAAACATAGAAAAATGCGCACCTGCGTAGGGGGACTTCGAGTGGTCGGGTATGCAGCTTTGATCGGTGCGGTATTGATTTGGGCGTTGTCTTATGTCGTCATGAAGTCGGCGACGACGGATTACCCCCAGCTGCTCTTTCAATTCTGGAGGTACGCCGCCGTCGCCGCGGTCTATTCGATTGCATTCCATCGCGTCATCCGCGCGATTCCGGGCTCGCTTTGGAAAACGGGACTGCTATGGCTCGGACCGGCCAATTTCGTGCACGGCTTCTTTTCGATTTACGCCGTACAGTACACGACGCCGACGAGAGTCGTCGTCATCAACAGCCTGATCATCGGCGTCGTCCCGCTGCTGCGATGGTTCCACGACCGCTGCAATCCGGCGCGTCCCGAACGATGGGCGATCGGCATCGCGCTTCTAGCGATCTCTCTTCTGCTCGACCCGCAAGACCGCTCCGTACAGGCAGGGGACGCCCTGGCGTTCGTCGGCATGCTCGGCTACAGCTACGCGATCGTACTCGTGAACCGCATGCTGACGACGGATCGCGCTTCGGTCATCCAGGTGTCCTACTTGGCCGTGATGGGCTGCGCCGTCTATTTCTTCGCCGCGGCGGCCATATACGCCCTCGTTCGACCGGACGGCTTCGCGGTGCAGGCATTGATCAGTCAACCGATGACGATCGCCGGCGTCTTATACATGGTCGTGTTCGTGTCGCTGGCCGCCAATCTGCTGCAAGTCGCCGGACAACGCAGGCTGTCGCCGGTCACCGTGTCGATCTTGTTCTGCTTGGAGCCCGCCGTCACGGGCGTGCTGGACTATGTCCTGCTCGGCAACGCAGCTTCGTGGCGCCTCATCGTATGCGGCCTCCTGCTGATCGCTGCGACCGTCATCGCTTCGCTTCGGTACCGGACGGGGGACGCCGACGAACATGCCTTGCCCGCCGCCGGCGCCCGGTCCGATTCGACTCCGTCGGTCGGTCAATAAGTACCGAGGCGTTCCCTCGCGCCTGTCGAAACTCGTACGTCGACGATATTTCCTCGGCAATATTCGACAGAAAGCCAAGCATTATCGCTTCCGCGCGAAGACGTACGCCGCCGCCGCGAACGACGCAAGCAGCAGGATGCCGAACCAAGCCGCGGCCGCCGTCGCGTCGGAGCCGGCGGCGCCTCCGCCGACGAGCAGCCCGCGCAGCGTCTCGATCAGCGGCGTCACCGGCTGATATTCGGCGAAGGCGCGGAGCCACGAAGGCATCGTCTCCGTCGGCACGAACGCGCTGCTGACATACGGCAGGAACATGATGACGAAGGCGAAGGCGCCGGCCGTCTCCGCGCTGCCCGCCAGCAAGCCGAAGAGGATGGCCAGCCAGCAGACGGCGAGGAAAAACAAGCCGAGGAACAGCGCGACGCCCAGCCACTCGGCCCAGCCCGCCGAAGGGCGGAAGCCTACGGCCAGCGCGACGAGAAACACCAAGACGGCGCCGATCCCGTTGCGCACGAGGCTGTTCGCGACATGCCCGAGCAGCAGGGAGACCGGGCGGACCGGCATCGCGCGCAGCCGTTCGTACATGCCGCCGGTCATATCGAGATTGACGCTCGTCGCCGTCATCGACGTACCGTAGCCGACGCACGTCACGATGATGCCGGGAACGACGTAGTTGACGTATTCCGTACCGGTCGCGATGGCTCCCCCGAAGACGAAGACGAACATGAGCATCAAGATGACCGGCAGCAGGATGCCGACCAACAACGTCTCCGGATTACGGAGCGTGTGCCTCGTCAGCCGAAGGAACAACGTCCATCCGTCCTGCAGCGTCTGAGCCCATCCCGAAAACAACGTCGTCATCCCGCCGCCTCCTTCCGCGCGTCGCCGGTCAGTCCGAGGAAGACGTCGTCCAGCGTCGGCTTCCTGATCTCTACGCCCGTCGGCTCCAAGCCGAAGTCGTGAAGTAAGTTGAGGGCGAGCCGCAGCTCCTCGAACGAAGACCCTTCCTGCGCTACGGGAACGCTGACGCTGCGATCTTCGATGCGGCCGTTCAACAGCCGCGCCCCGCCTGCCGCTTCCGCCTCGGATCGGAACGACAGCTCGATCCGACCGCCCCCGACGAGCCGCTTCAGTTGTTCCGCCGTGCCCTCTGCCGCGATCCGGCCGCGGTGCACGACCGCGATGCGGTCGGCGAGCCGTTCCGCCTCCTCCAAATATTGCGTCGTCAGGAACACCGTCGTCCCGCCGCGAGCCAGCTCGGAAATCATCTCCCACAGATGCAAGCGGCTTCGCGGATCCAAGCCCGTCGTCGGCTCGTCGAGGAAGAGCGCCTGCGGCTCCGCGAGCAGGCTGACCGCGATGTCGAGCTTGCGCCGCATGCCGCCGGAGTACGTCTTCGCGAGGGCGTCGGCCGTCTCGACCAAGTCGAACCGTTCGAGAAGACGGTCCGCGCGCTCGTTCGCGGTCCGGCGGTCGAGCCGGTACAGCCGCCCCATCATCCGCAAGTTTTCCCGACCCGTCAACAGCTCGTCGACGCCCGCGAATTGTCCCGTCAAGCTGACGATGCGGCGAACGTTCGCCGCCTCGCGCACGCAATCGAAGCCGCCGACCCTGGCGATCCCTTCATCCGGCCGAAGCAGCGTCGTCAGCGCGCGGACGGTCGTCGTCTTGCCGGCGCCGTTCTCCCCGAGCAGCGCGAAGATCGACCCCCGTTGTACGGCGAAGTCGATCCCGTCGAGCACGACCCGAGAGCCGTACCGTTTCTTCAACCCTTGTACGGTAATGATGGCGTCGTTCATCATCATCGATGCCTCCCTCCAATCGTTGATTGATTTGTTCAGTCAATCTTAGAGTAGAGGGAAGCCCTCGATTTGTCAACGAAAAGATGGCAAAGCTTGTTCGCTACGCGGCGAGCATCCGCAGCAGTAGATCGACCTTGCGGTCGAGGTTTCGACTCCACCACTCCCGATCCCCCTCCATCAACACCCCGGAGAGGACGGTCAGCAACAGCTCAAGCAATTCCTGCGGATCTCCCCCGACGATCGAACCGTCCGCTTGTCCCGCCGCGATGAGCGGGAACAGCTCCTTCGCATAGATCTCCGATCCCTCCCGGATCAGCGTCATCGTCTTCTCCGGCGCGCCGCCGAATCGCAAGACGTGTTGAATGACGCGGAATACGTCGCTGTTCCCTTCCGTCAGCGCGAACTTCACGAAGGTCTTCACCTTCTCCAACGGAGCGAGCGGCAACGCCCCGACTTCCCGGAACAATTCGTCCGCGCCCTCCATCGCCCACGCAAGACTCTCGTGCAGCACTTCTTCCTTGGATTCGAAATAATGATACACGAGTCCGTGGCTGACGCCCGCCTCCGCCGCGATCATGCCGATCTTCGTCAACCGGATGCCGTTCTCGGCGAACGTCCTCAGCGCGGCCGTAATAATTTGTTGTTTTCGATCGTTCCGGATTTTCTCCAGCTGTTCGTCGTTCATCGGTGTCATCTTCGCATCATTGCCTCCATCGTCGATACGTGCATTGTAGCACAGCGTCGCGCGCCGGCGAAGTCCGCGCCAAACCTCCTGTCCGCGTCATCGGCGCGCGGCCGCTCCCGGCGGCGTACCCGAACCCGATCCTTCCGCCGCTCGCAGGCGCGCCCGATATTGGCCGGGCGTCAGCCCCGTCCATTTCTTGAATGCGTTCTGGAACGCGCTCGGCTCGGAGAAGCGGAGCAAATAGGCGACGTCCCCGACCGAATGCTCCGGCTGCCGCAAGTACCCTTCGGCCAGCTCTTTCCGAACGGCGGCGGCCAGCTCGTTATACGACGTACCCTCTTCCTTCAGCTTCAGCTGGAACGAGCGCGCGCTCATATGGAACGAGGCGGCCGTCTCCTGGAGCGTCGGGAAGGACGCGGGCATGCGCTCCAGCATCCTCCGAAATACCGCGTCGGACAACGTCCGGCCGTTCGACAGCGTCTCCAACGTCCGTGCCGCGATCGATTCGAACATATGCCGCAGCCTGGCGTCCGCGTACAAAATCGGGAGCGCCATCACGTCCTTATGGAATCGAATCGCATTCTCGTCCCCGTCGAACCGCGGCGCCCTCCCGAAGACGGATAAGTACGGAGCCGTTCCCCCCGGAGCCGCGTGCCGGAACGTCACCTCCTGCAGCGGGAACCGCCGATTGCTCATCCCGCACATCAACCGGTAGACCGACGACGCCATATCTTCCACGCAATGCCGGGACATGCGTCCGTTCGCTTCCAGCATGACGAACCTCAGCCGGATGTCGTCTCCCCGCGCCTCCCATTCCAGATTGAAGCCGCTGCATAGGATGTCGTTATATCGCCGGTACGCCTTCAGCGCCTCGCCGACGGTGCCGGAATGCATCATGACGTATCCCAGAACGCCGAGATCGGCCGCTTCGGTATGTAACCCTTGATGCAGCCCGAAGTACGCGTCCTCCGTGAATGCCGCCCCGGCGAGCATCAGCCGCTCCAGCTCCGCGACATCGATGCGGACCTCCGGATCTCCGAGTCGTCCGACGTCGAAAGACGCATCTCGGCAAAACCGTTCCGAATCGAATCCCCGCTGCTCGATCGATTTCAAAATCGGATACACCATGGAAATGGATACTCCAACGGGCTCTATGACGCGTCACTCCCCTCTTTGCGCGATTCAGCAACATTTCTGCGCGTTCCGTCATTTTCTCCATCATAGTCAAAGTCGTATGCTGAGTACAGTTCCAAGAGAGAGGAGTACCCGATTTGAAAAAGAAAGTTCTCGTCGTCAACGGACATCCCGATCCGGAAAGCTTTTGCGCCGCCTTGGCGGACGCCTACGCAGAGGGAGCGAATCGCGCCGACGCCGACGTTCGCGTCATTCATGTCGGCCGGCTCGAGTTCGAACCGAATTTGAAATTCGGCTATCGACAAAGAACGGAGTTAGAGGAAG
Source organism: Paenibacillus antri (assembly GCF_005765165.1). Classification (NCBI taxonomy): domain Bacteria; kingdom Bacillati; phylum Bacillota; class Bacilli; order Caryophanales; family Paenibacillaceae; genus Paenibacillus; species Paenibacillus antri. The sequence goes on from NZ_VCIW01000037.1 coordinate 18,901, forward strand.
ATTTGATCGTGGCGCAAGCGTCGATTCGCTGGGCCGACCATCTCGTCTTCGTCTATCCCTGCTGGTGGGGAGCGATGCCCGGAATCATGAAAGGCTTTATCGATCGCGTGTTCTTGCCCGGATTCGCGTTCAAATACCGAACCGATTCCGCGTTGTGGGATAAGCTGCTCACGGGCAAGTCCGCTCGCATGATCGTGACGTCGGACACTCCTTCCTGGTACAACCGCTTGGTATACCGTCAAGCGGGGCTCGTCGTGATGAAGAAGAACGTCTTGGGCTTTTGCGGCGTCAAGCCGGTTCGCGTCACCGAGATCGGTCCGGTGAAGCCGTCTTCGCCGGAGCAGCGCGCCAAGTGGCTGGAACGAACGAGACGGCTCGGAGCGCAGCGAGCATGATTACGGGGGTTGCGAGCGGGAGGGCGGCCGGTTTACGGCTTCCTCCTTCGCGTCAACCACAGCAGCGCGATCGCGCAGCCGATCCCCGAGAGGAACGGCAAGTACCGCAGAGGCATCAGCCATGTCGGCTCCTCGAACAGCCATAATCCGGCGACCGCAATCCCTTTCGCGACCAGAGCGCCCCCGAAGTACCCGCCGATATAGGCGAAGATGATGCCGAACACCGTTTTCATAACGATTCCTCCATGCGAGTTTGAATTTTTCCATGAAGGCATCATACCAAGCGGATATTGCGATCTTGTGATGCGCGGCTGCATATCCCGTGAACTTGCGCCCGACGCGCCTCCCGTCGACGGGAAATCCTCCCGCTTATTCCGGCGAAGGCACCTTTTTTTCGCGAATGAAAGGGAAAATCTCCTCCTTATTCGTCCGTCGGACCCCCGATCTCAAGATTTCCGCCGAATCAGACGGAGGTTTTCCCGCTCGGTCGGCGGGGCGGCGCCAACATAAAAAAAGCACCCTCGAAAGAGAGGGTGCCTATCCTGCTACTCCTTCACGGAACCGAGCATGATGCCGTGAATGAAATACCGCTGCAGGAACGGGTAGACGATCAAGATCGGAATCATCGATACCATGATTTTCGCCGCGTTAAGCGTCTTGTCCGACAGCTTATCCAGCAGCTCGACATTCGTGGAATCGAGATACTCCGGCGACAGCTGCACGACAAGCTGCTGGATGTACGTCTGCAGCGGATACGACTCTACGCTGCGCATGAAGATCAGCCCGTCGAAGAACGAGTTCCAGTGGCCGACGAGGCTGAACAGCGTCACGGTGGCGAGCGCGGGCAGCGACAGCGGCAGGAAGACGCGCAGCAGCATGAACCACGGTCCCGCGCCGTCGATCGTGCCCGCTTCGCTGAGCTCCTTCGGCAGGTTGCGGAAGAAATTCATGAGCAGGACGACGTTGAACACCGGCACCGCGCCCGGCAGCACGAGCGCCCACAGCGTATTGAACATGCCCAAATATTTCACGACCAAGTAAAGCGGGATCATGCCGCCGCTGAACAGCATCGTGAACAACAGAAACCACATGTAATAATGCCGGGTGCGGAATTCCTTCGGGCTCCGGGACAACGGATACGCCATCAGCACGGTGAGGACGAAGTTGATCGCGCCGCCGAGCAGCACGCGCTGCACCGACACCAGGAAGGCGTTCCCGAAGTGCGGGTCGACGATGATCTTGCGGTAAGACTCCAGATTGAAGCCGACCGGCCAGAACGTCACGAACCCGCCCGCCGCCGCCGCCATGTTGCTGAACGATATGGCGACCGTGTGAATGATCGGCGCCAGCGACAGGAAGGAGACGACCGCCATGAGCGCCACGAGCGTCGCGTCCCAGGCGCGGGCGGCGAAAGTTTTATCTCTTACCATGTTCCAGCCGCACCTCCTTCCTAGAAAATTCGATAGTTCGCATAGCGGTACGCCAGGCGGTACGAGATGACGATCAAGATGAACCCGATTACGGACTTCAGCAAGCCGACGGCCGTCGCGAAGCCGTACTGCGCCTCGACGAGCCCGACCCGGTATACGTACGTGTCGATGACGTCGCCGCTCGGATAGACGAGCGGGTTGTACAGGTTAAAGATTTGATCGAATCCGGCGTTCAATATATTTCCGATGCTGAGCGTCGCCAGCAATATGATCGTAGGCACCAAGTTCGGGAACGTGATATAGACGATCTTCTGGAATCGCGTCGCCCCGTCGATGTCGGCGGCCTCGTACAAGGTCGGGTCGATGCCCGCCAGCGCCGCGAGGTAGACGATCGCCGCGAAGCCGAAATCCTTCCACGTATCCGAGCCGATAATAAGCCACGGAAACCATTCGTTGCTTGCCAGGAACATAATCCGTTCGCCGCCGAACAGCCCGATGACGTTGTTGACGATGCCGTCCATGGACAGCATGTCGATCATCACGCCCGCGAGAATGACCCACGACAAGAAGTGCGGCAAATAAACGATCGTCTGCACCCATCGCTTGAACGCCGCGAGGCGAAGCTCGTTGAGCAGGATCGCGAAGGTGACCGGCACGACGAGGCCGGCGATAATTTTCCCCATGGAAATAAAGATCGTATTATAGAAAATGACCTTGCTGTCCCGAATCTGAAACAAATATTCGAAATTTTCGAGCCCGATCCACGGAGAGTTTCGAATCCCGAGGCCGATATTGAAGTCTTGGAACGCGATCAAGACGCCGAACATCGGCACGAGATGAAATACGATCAGCAGCGCCATGCCCGGCAGCAGCATGAGGTGAAAATGCTTCTGGAAGCTCTTCATCGATTGTGCCCGCCTTCCGTTTGGTAAAAGAAAAGAGAAGCGCCGCCAAGTTCCGGCCTCGCGTCGGCGCTCCTCTCTCCGTTCCTTCGCCTTACTTCACTTCCGCTTGCACCTCGGCCGTAATTTCGTCGCCGCCTTGCGCCTTCCATTCCGACACGAACGTCTCGAAGTCGTCCAGCGGACGGTTGCCCATGACGATCGCGTAGAAGTATTCCTCTTCCAGCTTCTTCAGGTTCGCCCACTTGCGTTCCATCGTCTTCGTCGTCGTCGTGAACTCGTTGTAGAGCGAATTCATCGGCAGCTTCAGCAGCTGCGCCGGCTCGGTGTACCCCCAGAAGCGTCCCCATCCGGCCAAGTCTTTGCGCGGCGCGGCTTCGTCGGCTTTCGCGAAGTCGTACAGCAGCTTCACTTCAGGCGTCAATTCCTCCGGCTTGATCTTGCCCGCGAGCGCGTCCGCGAGCATGTCGGATTTGCGTTCCACGGCGTTCGCATAGTCGAACGTGCCGTTGCCGATCGGCCAGAACTCCGTCGAAATCGTAGCGTCCAGCTTGAGCGCGTCCGGCTCGGCCTTGCGCTCCGACCGGATGTACGTGTTGATGTAGACGATCGCCGCTTCCGGATTTTTCATGCCTTTGCGAACGACCATGAATCGGCTGCTGACGGGCAGCTGCAGGTTGTTCAGCTGGCCCTTGTCGTCGTGGATGGCGTACACCTTGAAGTTCGCGTCCGGGAAGTTCCCGTACGTGTCTCTCGCGATGCCGCCCGACCACCACGGACCGAAGAACATGCCGGCTTTGCCGGAGACGACCATCTGGTCCGTGTCCTTGCGGATCGCGAATTCCTTGTCGATGAGGCCGGCCGCGTACATGTCGCGGATTTTGCCGAGCGCCGCTTTCGTCTCCGGCAAAATCGAACCGTACGCGAGATTGCCGGCGCCGTCTCGAACCCAGTTGCCCGGGTAAGCGTTGTAAGCGCCGAACAGCCCTTTGAGATTGTGGCGGCCCGCCTTCATCGGCGCGTCCAGCGTGCCGGCCGTCAGGCCGATCGTGCCGTCGCCGCCCATCTTGTTGTCGACGAACGCTTTGGCGATGTTCTCGACGTCCGCTACCGTCTTCGGACCTTCGAGACCGAGCTTGTCGAGCCAATCCTGGCGCACCCACACCATGCTGAGCGCGTCCGCCTGAACCGCGATGTTCGGAATCGCGAGCAGCTTGCCGTCGATCGTCGCTTTCTCGAGCGCCATGCCGTTCGTCGAAGCGTACAGCTCTTCGGTCAGCGGCGCCTTATACTTTTCGTATACTTCGGTCAGATCCTCCAGCTGCCCCGCGTTCGCGAGCGTCTTGAACGTCTGCTCGTCGACGAACATGACGTCCGGGATGTCGCCGCTGCCGATCGCGAGCTTCGACTTCTGCTCGTAATCGTTGCCCGAGGCGTACCATAAAATTTCGACTTCGATGTTCGCCTTCTCTTTCAAATAACGCGTGTATTGATTGTCCTCCACCGTGTCGCCTTCCGGCAGCTTGGCGTCGGCGCCCAAGTGCTTGAAGGTCGTGAACGTCGCGGGCTCCGGCATGCGGTACGGATCGATCGCCTCCGCCGCGGGCGCTTCCTCCGCCGGCTTCTCGTCCGTCTTTCCTCCCGCTTCGGCGCTTGGCGCCGGATCTCCCGCTGCTTCCTCCGTGTTCCCCGCGTTGTTACCGGTGCAGGCCGTGACGACCAAGGAAAGCAGGAGCAGCAGCATCGTCATCCACTTGAACGAACGTTGAACCATTGTGATCCTCCTTTTTTGTAATCGCTTTCTTTTTACGATTTTCATTATAGTGAAAATCTGCGCCCCAAGCGGCACACTGCATCCGCAATTCGCGACCAAATCGTCTTCTGCGGCGCCGCGGGAGGAGGATCGGAGGACGATGTTGCACTTTATTTCGTACGATTCGTGACATGCGCCGCGGATTGCTTCCGGTACTCGCGCGGCAGCAACCCCGTCACGTCCCGGAACACGCGGCTGAAATATCGTTCGTTCGGGTAACCGGATTCGGACGCGATCCAGCCGACCGACTTGTTCGTCGACAGCAGCAGCGTCTTGGCGCGCCGAATGCGCGAGTCCCGGATGTACTCTTGGAAGGTGACGCCGACGATGTCGTGGAAGCATCGGCTGAAGTAGCTGCGGCTCATGCCGACCTTCTTCGCGACGTCGGGCAGTTGAATTTCGGCTCTGACGTCCTGATTGACCAGATCGACCGCCTTCGTCACGCACGCGATCACCTCGAGCGAATACGCCTGCCGGTCGGCCTTGCTCAGCACGGCGCGGCGAACGCCGCTCAGCCAGCGCGTCCAGCCCTTCCACGTATGCGGCCGGTGCGCCGGATCGATCCGGAACGATTCCGGATCGAACACCTTCGCCCACTCTTCGATGGCCATATAAAACATCTGCTCCAGCTGCGCCGCCGGCAGCCGAAGCCTCGCCGTGTCGTCCAGCAGCCGGTCGAAGACGACCGGATCCGTCATCCACGACAGTTTGCACCAGTCGAGACCGAGCCGGATCGTCTCCTCCTTCGCGGGCGGCCGGAGCTCCGCCAGCAGCTCCGCGGGCAGCTCGCATTCGCGCGCTTCTTCGTCCCAGCTGTAATAGAGCGCATGCTCCCCGTACAAGCGCAGCTTCTGGAGCAGCTCCTTCTTTTCCATCCCCCGCACGCCCGTCCATCGCACCCGGACAACGTCCGTCGGACTTCCGTCCGGCGCGCCGCCGTCGCCGGCATCGAGGAGGCTCCACTGCTTCTCCGCGCCGGTCGTTCGGAATTCCGCGTGCGCCGCGTCCTCCGCGAAGGATCGGTCATCGCCGCCCCCCGCGCCCTGCGGCGGGAACGACGTCCGCTGTCCGATCCGGTCGCGGATGCGCTGCAGGATGACGGCCATCTGATCCTGCTCGAGCTCCACCTTCGTAATGTAATCCAACGCGCCGAGGCGGAGCGCGTCCCGGACCAAGTCGAACTCGTGATGGAAGGTCAGGACGACCATATGCAGGTTCGGATACCGCTCCTTCGCTTCCTTCATGAGCTCGAGTCCCGACATGACCGGCATCGCCAAGTCGGTAATCAGCACGTCCACCGCGTGGCGGCTCAACGTCGTCAGCGCCTCCGCCCCGTCGCTCGCTTCGCATACCACCTTCATGCCGAACGATTCCCAAGGCATGATGCGGATAAAGCCTTGCCGGACTAAATAATCGTCGTCAACGACCATCACGTTCAACATTCGGTCGTCCCTCCTTCCGCTCGATCGGCAGGCGCAGCGTAATGGCCGTCCCCATGCCGAGACTGCTGGACACATGCATGCTCGCCTCTCCCGCGAACTGCAGCTCCAGCATCCGCCTCACATAGTGCCATCCGATGCCCATGCCCGTCTTGCTGTTGTATTCCCCTTCGCCGCTCATCAATAGCCTCGCCTCATCCTCCGTCATGCCGTACCCGTTGTCCCGAACCTCGATGACGATGCCGGAGAACCCGGCTTCTTCCCTTACGATCGCCTCGATGACGCCTTGTCCGCCGCTCTTGTTCCGGAGGCCGTGGGAGATCGAATTTTCGACCAACGGCTGCAGGATGAAGCGCGGGACGGGCAGCTCCAGCAGTTCCTTCGCCGCGTTCACCCGCACGTCGAACGTAAAGTTGTAGCGGACGCCCTGCAGCATAACGTAGTTTTTAAGCGCTTCCATTTCCTCGCGAATCGTAGCGGTCCGTCCTTTGCCGAGATTATAATGCAGCAGCCGATTCAGCGCGGACACGAGCCGGTCCGTCTCGTGATGCCCGTTCACCCGAGCCAACCAACGAATCGTATCCAACGTGTTGTGGATGAAATGCGGATTGATCTTGTACAACAGATTTTCGATCTCGAGCTGCTTCTTCGCCTGCGCGTTGCGGTCGATATCGACGATCAATTCGTCGATCGTCTGCTTCATCGAAGCGAAGTCCCGATGGATTTCGGAAAATTCGACCACCTTCTGGTAGGTGAAGTCGAGCGGCTCCGACATTTGCCCGTGCTTCAAGCGGCGGATGTTCCGCTGCAGCTGAAGCAGCGGCTTGTAGACCATTCGCCAAATGATGAACGCCAGGAAACAGCCGACGGTGACGGACAGCGCGGCGAGCACGGCGAATTTCGTAATCCAGCGACGAATCGTCTGATTGTAAGAGTCTTCCGGCACCGCGGCGACGATGCGCCACGACTGAGTGCTCGCTTCCTCGAACAAATAATAGCCCTTCGTCTTGATCGAGCCCCCGGCGGCTCGAGGAGGATGGCTCGTCCCGGTCGGGAAGTCGGCTTCCTTCTCGCTGTACGCGATGCGGTCCATGCTGTCCACGAAGAAGTACGACGTATCTCGGAAAATATCGTCCGTGCTTAAGATGCGGTCCGTCAGCTTGAAGTCCGTCTCCATGTACAAATACACGTCGTCGCGGGCCGGGATGTCCACCTTGCGGACGACGGAGAGCACCTTGTTGCCGTCCAGCGGGTTGATCGACACGTGCGGACCGTAATACGTGAAATACAATTGCTCCGCCAGCAGCGGGTGCTCGAAGAAGTCGAAGTCGGCGTGCAGCGGAGCGTTGTCGAAGATCACTTCGTTCGTATCCTCCAAATAATAGAAGATGACGCCGAGCGTCGGATTCGTGAAATGAATCAAGCTGATCTCGCTCTCGATCTCCTCGCTGAGCCGCCGCTTCTCGAACATATCCGCTTCGTTCAAGTACGCGTCCAGCTTGCGGCCGATCTCGCCTTCGAAGACGAGCTGCTGCGACGCGTGGTTCAACTGGCTTAACGTGTTTTCGAAGGAGAGGCGGGTTTGATGGAGGTTGCCGGCCACCCCCTTCTCCGCTTCGTTCCGCAGCATGGAGTACATGGACGAGTGGGACATCGTTCCGATGACGACGACGGGGAATAACGAACAGAGCAGCAATAGGAAAATGAGGCGATGCTTTAATGTCTTCGGTATCGGCATTCGGAACCTGCTTTCCCATGGATTGGCAAGTTCAGAATAATCGTTTCTTCTCGTTTTGACAATCCCGTTCCGCGATTCCTCGGCGCAGCCGGAAGCCGTAGTCCAGCAGTTTGCGGACGTCCGTCCACCGGCCGTCTTTCGTCGAACGAAGCGCGACCGCGATCAGGTCGACGTCTCCGGCGCTCGCCGAAGCCGCGAGGCAATACCCCGCCGCGCTCGTGAAGCCGGTCTTCAGACCCGTGGCCGCGGCGTCGTAGAACGGGCTGTCCGGCTGCAGCAGCAGGTTGCGGTTACGGTACCGCCCGTCCTCGCCGACCTTCCGTCCCGCGAGCTCGCGGAACCGTTCGTTCCGCATCGCCCGCCGCGCGATCCGCGCGAGGTCGGCCGCCGTGGAAACATGGTTCGGATCATGCAGCCCGTGCGCGTTCGCGAAGCGCGTATTCGCCGCGCCGAGCTCCCGCGCCTTCCAGTTCATCAGCTCGGCGAAATAGTCCATGCTGCGCTCCGCGGACAACGTCTTCCCGCAATGCTTCCGGACAAGCTGACGGGCGACCGTCCGGGCCGCGTCGTTGCCGGACGCCAGCATCAACGCTTCGGCCAAGCTTCCCGCGGTCCGCTCTTCGCCCTCGAGCAGGCCGGCGGAGCTCTCGCCGTCCTCCCGCAGCCGGACCTCGTCCCCGACGACGAACGTCTCGTCGTCGGCGCAAGCCTCCAGCAGCAGAAGCGTCGTCAACATCTTCGTCATGCTGGCCGGGTAAACGGGTTGGTTCGCCGCCTTCGCGAACAACGTCCCGCCGGTCCTCGCGTCGATGACGATTGCCGCCTTCGCCCGGATGCTCGGGGTCGTCGGCCAATGGTAGCTTTTCGGCAGGGCAAGTCGGAGCGCAGTGCGTTTCATCGTCATGTTCCCCCTTAGGTGTCGTTCGTATCGATACGATTAAGTGTACACGCCCTTTCTTAAGAGGAGTTGAGGAACAGATTAAGATTTGCTTAAGCCTTAAGCAAAGAAAGACTGTCGAGTGGATCTCCCTCGACAGTCTTTCCGCTTAGATCGCCCGCATCCGATTGTTGCGGGGTTGATGCTCCACTTCCGCAAGACCGAGCTCCTCCAGAAGGGGAGGGATATACATGCCGAAGCGGCCTCGGAAGCCCTTCTTCAGCCCGTACCATCCCCCGACCGGATTGTCGGGGGAACGGCCCCAGGCCTCCACCGTTCCTTCCTTGGCCGGCTTCTGCTCGTCGGCGCTGCCGAGCTCCATCCAGTCGCCGCGATGCTTGAGCATCGTATGTAAGTCGTCGATGCACCGATAATCGTAATGCAGCACCGTCTTCCCGACCGTACAAACCAGTATGTCTTTCCCGTCTTTCTCATCCTTGTACATCTCGTACTCGGACGTGAGCGGGGGCGTCTTTAGCTTCCAGGGGTTTTCTTTCGTCCCGGCTCCGTTCGCATTCGTCACGTCGTTCCCTCGTTCCGCTTGAATGGTTACTTCGCTGCGGTTTCCGTCGTGATGTGGAACGTAACGCCGAACTTGTCCGTGACGACGCCGTATCCGGGCGTCCAGAACGTCTCTTGGAAAGGCATATTGACGGTGCCGCCGTCTTGCAGCGCGTCGAAGACGCTTTTCGACTTCCGGGAATCGTTCGTCGTAATGCACACGGTCACTTGTTCGCCTTGCTTCAGGGGTTGTCCCGGGAACGTATCGGAGATCATCAAATCCGTCTCTCCGATCTTCAACATCGAATGAGCGACGCGGTCTTTCGCGGCTTCCGGAATCGGAAACTCGGGGTTCGCCGGCATCTCGCCGAACGTCTGCACGCCGAGGAGCTTCGCATCCAACGTTTTCTCGTAGAAGGCGATCGCTTCTTTCGCTTGTCCGTCCATGAAGAGGTAAGGGTTTAATCGCAGGATCATCGGGCTTCATTCTCCTTCAAGAATCATTCTCTTCGTTAGTATACACCGAACGCGTACCGCGCACACCTTTCCAGGGATCTGTCCAGCCGAAAGTCGAGATCGTCGATTCGGAACGTGCCGGCACGTCGAACCGCAGCCTCTCGCTTCTTCCGCCCAGCTGCCTCCTCGGAAAATGCGACAAAAATCGTAAACTAACGCGTTCACCTCTACCGTCCAGCGCCGTTTCACTCGGTCGTCCCTTCGGAGAATCGCACGTATGCGATTCTCCGTTCGTCGGTGAACCGGAAGCTCCTTGTCGTTGCATTTTCTAGCGGTTATTACAGGCTTTATACATGCTTTAATTTATCCGGATTCGCCACGGCGTAGATCGTCCGGATTCGTTCATCGCGGATATCGAACGAATAGACGAACCTCGTATCGCCGACATCGATACGAATGCCCGGCAGGCCGTTTACGGTTAAGAACATGTATTTGAACTTGCCCTCGTACATTTTCAGCAAGTTGAGATGCAATCGGACGACCGGTTCGCTGCCGATCACCGGGATTTGCGCCGCGCGGACTTTGCCTCCGCCGTCCGAGTAGAACGCCACATTTTCGCTGACCAGTTCAAGCATCTTCCCGGTGTTGCCTTGTAGCAGCGATTGAACGAATTCCTTAACTTTCTCCTCTGCGACGGAATTCGACGGAGTTTGATCCGGTTCGAAACGAACGCTCTTCCGGGCGCGATGGAAAATCTGGCGGCAGTTCGCGCTGCTCTTGCCGATCATGTCGGCGATTTCGTCATACGAATAGTCGAAAATCTCGCGCAGGAGAAAGACAGCCCGCTCTACCGCGTTCAGCTGCTGCAGGAGCAACAAATAAGCCGTGGAGATCGATTCGCGCCGCAAATAAGCGGTGGAAGGGTCGTCATCCGGGAGCCCCGGATCGACCAAGGGCTCCGGAAGCCACGGCCCGACGTACAGCTCGCGTCGATGCGCGGACGAACGGAGAAGGTCCAGACAGCGGTTCGTCACGATTTTGTATAGGAACGCCCGCTCATTCCGAATGGCGGCGGGGTCCGGCAATTGATCATAAGCGAGGAAGGCTTCTTGCACGACGTCTTCCGCATCCATGACGCTTCCCATCATGCGATAAGCTAAGGAGAAGAGCGGCTTTCGGTACGCATTATACAACGACTCTGTGCTCATCGCGGGTCTTCCTCTCCGCATCCTCATGCAATAGGATATGTTGTACCGCTCGTTTGGCGCTGGCCGTCGCGGCGTCCACCAACATCTCGCCATGCGTCGCCCATTCCCCGGCTACATATAACCCGGCGATTTCCGGCACGGCGGGCCCCGGCCGATGCTTGCGTTTCATATGCACGAAATCGTGGCAAACCGTAATTTTCGGAAAATATTGTTTCGCGACGACCTCGTTCCGCCAACCCGGTTGTACTAAGTCTAAGGTTTGCTCCAACTCCTGTAAATCTCTAACCGGATCTTTCTCTTCTCCCTGGTACTTGATCACGCTCAGAACTTGAGCGCCGTCATCGCTCAGGTATGCCACGCGCGACTGATTGCTTAGGAATACCGTCCGGTCGATCCCGTACACGAATTGCTGATTCGGTCTTGGCAGACGCCGCAGCGCGACGTCCAGGCAAGCCGCGGTGATCTCGATCGCCTGCTCTCTCCAGGCATGAAGAGCGGTCGCTTCCGCATGGGGCACCAGTCGATGCGCGATCGCCGGAGGAGCGGTAACGATCGCATGGTCGGCTTCGATCGTCGTTCCGTCTTCGCATCGGACATGCCGTACGGCCCCTTCCCGGTGCTCGATGGATGCGACCTGGCAACCCGTTATCATCTTTACCCCAAGTCTGCCTGCGATTTCGGCGAGTTCATCGACCATGGCTCCCCAGCCTCGGTCCAAGTAGAGTACGCCTTTCAGCGAGCTTTGGAGCTGCCGCAGCACCGGGCCCGCAGCTTGTAAATCGGGAGCTACCACATAGCTTGCCGTGCGGAACAAAGCGTAGAAGAAATTTCGTACCATAGGGTCGTGCAGATGCGCTTCCATCCATTCGCGCAGACTGATGCGTTCATAGCGCAGGGTGTCCAGCTTGCCGAGCTTCATCAACCAAGAGGCAAGCTCCATCTTCCCCTTCCAAGAGAATAGCGGGGTCGTCAGCAAGGATGTCATCCCCATGGGCAAGGCGAGCAATTTCCCGTTCCATATTCCGTAGCCGTCGATCGAAGGCCGGCCCCCTTCCAGGCTCAGACCCCATTCGCGGAACGTAGCCAATGCATCCCCATGGTACAAAGCGTGACCGCCTAGGTTAAAGTAAGCCCCCTCCTTCTTGAGCGAGATGGCCCGCCCCCCCAAGCGCTCCTGCTTCTCGATGACAATCGTTCGTTTCCCTGCTTTCGCCGCATAGATCGCTGCCGTTAACCCCGCGATTCCCCCGCCTACGACCGCTACTTCATAGTTCTGCATCGTCATTCTCCCTTTCGATTCGGTTTGGTACCCGTATGACGGGGAAGGGGAGCGCGTTGTGACAAAGTTTGAAAAAGAAAAACACCGGGAGGTCCCGGCGTCGGTCGGCACGCCAAATCAGCGCATTCGCGTAGGTTTTGCATACAGAAAAGGCCAAGCTCTAGAGCTTGGCCTTTTCTGTTTTCTATATAAGTATCGGGACGACACGATTCGAACATGCGACCCCCTGGTCCCAAACCAGGTGCTCTACCAAGCTGAGCTACGTCCCGTTATTTTATCGATTTGGAGGCGCCACCTAGAATCGAACTAGGGATAGAGCTTTTGCAGAGCTCTGCCTTACCGCTTGGCTATGGCGCCATGGATCCAGTGCGGTTGAGAGGACTCGAACCTCCACGAGCGTACGCCCACTACCCCCTCAAGATAGCGTGTCTGCCATTCCACCACAACCGCATATTGAAAAGTGAGCCATGAAGGACTCGAACCTTCGACACCCTGATTAAAAGTCAGGTGCTCTACCGACTGAGCTAATGGCTCATGCCTACTCTCCGAAAGAGAAATGGGGGATGATGGATTCGAACCACCGAACTCGTAAGAGAAGAGATTTACAGTCTCCCGCGTTTGGCCACTTCGCTAATCCCCCATGGAAGCATGGTGCCGCCGAGAGGACTTGAACCCCCAACCTACTGATTACAAGTCAGTTGCTCTACCAGTTGAGCTACAGCGGCATATTGTATTTCTGTAAAGATGGCGGAGCCGACGGGATTCGAACCCGCGGTCTCCTGCGTGACATCATGTTAGGCCTCTACACCACGGCTCCGCAGTAAAGAGTTGGTTATTTAATAACCGGACCCCGGAAAAGCAATCGGAATACGCTACAGCGCTTCTCTTCACTTTTTTGGGTGAAATCATGGTGGGCGCTGACGGGATCGAACCGCCGACCCTCTGCTTGTAAGGCAGATGCTCTCCCGGCTGAGCTAAGCGCCCAAATATGGCTCCCCGAACAGGACTCGAACCTGTGACAACTCGATTAACAGTCGAGTGCTCTACCAACTGAGCTATCAGGGAATAATGGTGGACCCAAGCGGGATCGAACCGCTGACCTCCTGCTTGCAAGGCAGGCGCTCTCCCAGCTGAGCTATGGGCCCTAATGCGATGAAACTATGGTGGGCCTTAGTGGACTCGAACCACCGACCTCACCCTTATCAGGGGTGCGCTCTAACCAGCTGAGCTAAAGGCCCGGGCAATAAAAAATCCCCCGAAGGGGATATCGGCTTGGCGACGTCCTACTCTCCCGGGACCCTGCGGTCCAAGTACCATCGGCGCTGGAAGGCTTAACGTTCGTGTTCGGGATGGGTACGCGTGGTTCCCTTCCGCCATTATCACCAAACCTATATAGTTCAGGGGTTGCTCCCTGAAAACTGGATGCGAAACGATGATGCTTCCGAAGTACTTTCCTTACGGAAAGTTTGAGTTGGATAAGTCCTCGACCGATTAGTATTCGTCAGCTCCACGCGTTGCCGCGCTTCCACCCCGAACCTATCAACCACGTCGTCTACATGGGGTCTTCAAGCAGGGAAATCTCATCTTGAGGGGGGCTTCACGCTTAGATGCTTT
>NZ_VCIW01000038.1 GCF_005765165.1 Paenibacillus antri
AAAGCATCTAAGCGTGAAGCCCCCCTCAAGATGAGATTTCCCTGCTTGAAGACCCCATGTAGACGACGTGGTTGATAGGTTCGGGGTGGAAGCGCAGCAATGCGTGGAGCTGACGAATACTAATCGGTCGAGGACTTATCCAACATATTCGGATGAACATCTCAAGTTTCGCATCCAGTTTTCAGGGAGCAACCCCTGAACTATATAGGTTTGGTGATAATGGCGGAAGGGAACCACGCGTACCCATCCCGAACACGAACGTTAAGCCTTCCAGCGCCGATGGTACTTGGACCGCAGGGTCCCGGGAGAGTAGGACGTCGCCAAGCCGAGAAGCAAAGAACGCCTCTAGATCGAGCCATCGATCCGGAGGCGTTTTTTCGTACTTATAACGAAGGCAAAGCCTCCGGTCCATACAGACTGGAGGCTTTGCCTTACGTTAGGGTGTATAGCGGGCGAATTGCTTAACCGACTGCGATCCAGGACAACAGCCCTTCGGGGAGAGAACCGACGTGGATTTTCGTAATCGTGAGCTTCGCCGATTGATTCGTTACAGCGCCGATGGAAGCATAACACGAATGGTGGTTCGTGTTCGCTACAATCGTATAGTCGGCGTGATCGAAGCTCTGCGGGAAGAGGATCTCCACCTCAACCGATGCGTCGAGCGGGCCGAACGAAAACCGGGCCGATCCGAATTGCATGTTGACCGCCCGCGCTTGCGGAGATCGGACAACGTTCGTTGCGAGCTTCTCCGCTCCAACGGAGCCGTCTCGAATATGACGGGAGGTTACGGCGCCGTCTGCGATCTTGTTCTCCGTAACTTGGGAATCGCCGAGATGATTCGCCGCGATCGACGAAGGAGACAATAAGTCCGAAGTTATGCTCTGTTTCGCGATTTTATCGTTCGTTACCGAACCGTTCGCAAGATGCTCCGTCATTACGCATTCTTCGGAGAGATGGTCGGATCGAACGGACGCCGAAGCGATATGAATGTCTTGAACGGAGGCATCGGCAAGATGCACTCCGGTTACGGCGCATTCTTGAATCGTTTCGCTGGCGACGGATCTTGCTTGAAGATGTTCTTCTCCGATGCTATTCGTAGCGAGTTTGGATCCGTCGATACTACCGGCTTGAATGTCGAGCGTTCCTTCGGCGAGATGCGAACGAGTCACGGAACCGTTCCGCAGCTCGAGAGAACCGATGGCGCCTTCTTCGATGTGCTCGGACCCAATCGATCGGGCAGCGATTTTGTCGGCGGTTACGGCACCAGGGGCGATATGCTCCCCGCTCACGCTTCCCGAAGCAAGCTTGGATCCGACGATGCTGCCGTCCTCGATGTCAAGCGTTCCCTCGGCGAGGTGCGAGCGGGTGACCGAACCGAATTGAATATGGAGCGAGCCGATGGCGCCTTCCTCAATGTGCTTGGAACCGATCGAAGACGAAGCAATTTTTTCGGCGGTGACGGCCCCCGAGGCGATATGCTCCCCGCTGACGCTTCCCGAAGCAAGCTTGGATCCGACGATGCTGCCGTCCTCGATGTCAAGCGTTCCCTCAGCGAGGTGCGAACGAGTGACGGACCCGGCTTGCAGTTGGAGCGAGCCGATGGCGCCCTCTTCAATGTGCTCGGAACCGATCGAAGACGAAGCGATTTTTTCGGCGGTGACGGCCCCCGAGGCAATATGCTCTTCGCTGACGCTGCCCGAAGCAAGCTTGGATCCGACGATGCTGCCGTCCTCGATGTCGAGCGTTCCCTCGGCGAGATGCGAGCGGGTGACGGAACCGGTCTGCAGTTGGAGCGAGCCGATAGCGCCCTCTTCAATGTGATCGGAACGGATCGATGACGAAGCGATCTTGTCGGCGGTGACGGCCCCCGGGGCAATATGTTCTTCGCTGACGCTGCTCAAGGCAAGCTTGGATCCGTCGATGGTGCCGTCCTCGATGTCGAGCGTTCCCTCGGCGAGATGCGAACGAGTGACGGAACCGGCCTGCAGTTGGAGCGAGCCGATGGCGCCCTCTTCAATGTGCTCGGAACCGATCGAAGACGAAGCGATTTTTTCGGCGGTGACGGCCCCCGAGGCAATATGCTCTTCGCTGACGCTGCCCGAGGCTAGCTTGGATCCGTCGATGCTGCCGACTTCGATGTCGAGCGTTCCCTCGGCGAGATGCGAGCGGGTGACCGAACCGAATTGAATATGAAGCGAGCCGATGGCACCCTCTTCGATATGCTCGGACCCGATCGAAGACGAAGCGATCTTGTCGCCGGTGACGGCCCCCGGGGCGATATGCGCTTCGCTGACGGTGCCCGAGGCAAGCTTGGATCCGTCGATGCTGCCATTCTCGATGTCGAGCGTTCCCTCGGCGAGATGCGAGCGGGTGACCGAACCGAATTGAATATGAAGCGAGCCGATGGCGTCTTCTTCAATGTGTTCGGACCCGATCGAAGACAAAGCGATCTTTTCACTTGTAACGGCCCCTGGAAGAATATGCTCCTCATAGACGCTATCAACGGCAAGTTTAGATCCGTCGATGCTGCCGTCTTCGATGTCGAGCGTTCCCTCGACAAGATGCGCACGAGAAATCGAGCCGGGTTGCAATTGCAGCGAACCGACGGCGCCATCCTCGAGATGTTCGGCGCGGATCGATAAAGGGGCGATTTTCTCGCCGGTGACGGCCTCGTCTCGAAGATGCTCTTCGGCGATGGAGCCCGCTGCAAGTTTGGTCCCGTCGATGCTTCCGGACTGCACATGCACTCCCTCGATGGCACCCTTCCGTAGCTGCGCGGAGCCGATGGTTCCTTCCGCGAGATGCTCGGAGCGAATCGCGCCGGATGTGATATTCCGCGAGGAGACGGCATTATCCGACAAATGCTTATTCAATATCGACGTTTCCGCTATATGTTCGGACAGAACCGCGGCGGGACGAAGGTGAATGCTCTGTACGGATTGATAGGCCAAGTGTTTCCCAAGTACATTTTCCGCGGTCAGATGAATGGACTTTACGGAATGCTCGGCTAAGTGATCGCTCTTCACCGCGCCGTCTTGCAAGTGAGATTCGGAAATCGAAGCCGGCGCGATGTGCGTTCCCGTGATGGAGTCGTTCGCGACATGTTCGGATCGAACCGCGCCGGACGCCAGTTTCTCGGCATCGACTGCGCCGGGTTGCAGCGATACGCTCGACACGCTTCCCGGAGTCAAGTGCTCCGCACGGATCAACTGCTCGGCAAGGTGCTCGCCGGTGACGGCTCCGACATCGATATGGGCGGAGCCGACGGAGCCCGGAGCGATCTTATCCGAGGTGACGATTTCAGGGCTCAAATGGCGGTTGTGAATGGAGAGCGCGCGCAGCTTCTCCCCGGAGATGATGCCGTCGGCTAGCTTCTCTACCGTGAAGACGCCTTCGTCCAGATGCGCGGCCTTGATGGAGCCGGGCGAAAGATGGTACCCGCGAATCGATTCCGCGGCGATATGCTCGGAGAGAATGGCGTCCTCCGCGATTTTGTCGCCGGTAACGGCTCGTTCCGTTATCTTCTCGGTGCCGATCGACCGACGTGCGATATGAACGGATTCGACGGCGGAAGGCGCGATATGCTCGGAGAGGATCGTCGATTTCGCAATCTTATCGCCGGTGACGGCGTCATCGGCAAGGTGGGAGGTCGAGACCGATTCCGACGCAAGCTTGGAAGAGGTGACGCCTTCCTCCGCCAGATGCTTCGTCCCCACGGCCGAGTCGTCGATATGGCGAGCTTTCACGGCACCCGGCGCAAGCTTCGCGTCGTTCACGGCTTCGTCCGCGATCGACGGGGTAAGGACGGAGCTGCGTTGCAGGTGCACCGATACAATGCTGTTCGGAGAGAGATGACTGCTGACGATAGCTCCTTCGCACAGGTGATCGCGCGTCACGCTCGAAGTCGATAAGTGATGTTTTTCGATCGCGCCGAGAGCCAGCTTCTCGGAGGTGATGGCTCCGTCGGACAATTTCTCGGACGTCACCGAGCCGGCCGCGAGTTTATCGGAGGTGACGGATTGCGCCGAGAGCTTATCGTTCGTTACGGCATGCTGGGCGAGGTGCGGTGTCGTGACGGCTTCATGCCTCAGATGTAAGGCGGAGATACTGTCCGGCGCCACCTTGCTCCCCGTGACGGCACGATTTTGCAGCATGGCGGACGAAACCGCCTCATCCTGGATATGGTCGAAAGTGACGGATCCGGACTTGATATGAATCGATCCGACGGAATTCTCCGCCAGCTTCGCGTCCGTTACCGCATGATCGGAAAGTTTCTCCGTCGTGACGGAATCGTTCCCGAGCTTGATCGAATTCACCGCGCCGTTGGCGAGATGGGCGGATTGAATCGAGCTGACCGACAGCTTGCTTGCTGTAATAGATCCGTCCTGCATCAGACTGCCCGAGATCGACTGCGGCGCCAGATGGGCGGTCGTGATCGACCCTTCCGCAATCTTATGGGAGTCGATCGCTTTGTCGGCCAGCTTCTCGGACGTAATGCAGCCGTCTATTAGGTGGTGTCCTTGGATGGAACGGTGCGCGAGCTTATCCGCGGTGACGGAATGGTTCGCCAGATGCCGCTGATCGACCGCGTGATCGGCGATTTTGCGGGAGGTTACGCTGCCGTCCGCGATTTTTACTTCCTTTATAATATAGTCCTGCAATTCGTCCGTACCGATACCCGACAATTTTATCTTCTTGCCGTCGATCGTGCGGTTTTGAATCTTGTCGTTCGTGACGGCTTGATCGGAAATATCGTCGGTGTAAATGATCGGTCCGTCGACGACTTCCCTTCGTTTCTCGATTTCGATGGCGGACTCTTTAAATTCAACCTTCTTCTTCTCGGTCCCGGCGTTGCGCTTTGCCGGCGGGCTCGCGCTGGCGGCCGACAGCGAAGCGCGCGGCTCTTCCTGAGTATCCTGCATCGAATCCACATCCGGATCCGCGCTCAGCCAATTCATCTCGTTGATGCGGTCCGGCCATCGAGTCGATTTCCTCGGTCTCTTCCTCATTCGTGAATTTGCTCCTTTCGCACCTTTCTACAGCAAGATATGCATTTGCCTAAAGGACGGAAACGGGAAAAGGAAAAACGTTCGCATTATTTTACGGCCATAAAATGGTAAATGATGGTATGCATAAACTATTTGAAGATTTCCTTGACGTCCGCCTATAAAATTTGATATTATAGTGAGCGTTGGTCTGTGACTGTGCGATGATGCGAGAGGTTGCCGACACACCCGGCCCCTTTGCCATGAAGTGGGTATGCGGTGTTCAAGAGCAGTCGGAGAATTTTCGCGGAGTATGTCCGATTACAAAATTGGGCGATAGAAGGAGGGATTTTCACCATGGCGAAGCAAAAGATTCGTATCCGTTTGAAGGCGTACGATCACAGAGTTCTTGACCAGTCCGCGGAGAAAATCGTCGACACGGCAAAGCGTTCCGGAGCAGGCGTTTCCGGTCCGATTCCGTTGCCGACGGAGAAGCAAATCATCACGATCTTGCGCGCGGTGCACAAGTACAAGGATTCCCGGGAGCAGTTCGAAATGCGTACGCATAAGCGTCTGATCGACATTGTCAACCCGACGCCGCAAACTGTCGACGCTTTGATGCGCTTGGACTTGCCGTCCGGTGTAGATATCGAAATCAAGCTCTAATTCAAGAGCGATCAAGGCAACACGCGTATATAACGCAAACCATCATTTACTTATAGGGCGAAAAGAGGTGTCAACATGACAAAAGGTATCTTAGGAAAGAAACTGGGCATGACGCAGGTGTTTACCGAAGACGGCAACGTCGTACCGGTAACGGTCATCCAAGCAGGACCTTGCGTAGTTCTTCAGAAGAAGGACGGCGAGAATGACGGCTATACCGCGATCCAGCTCGGCTTCGACGAGAAGAAAGAGAAGAACACTACGAAACCGGCGCTTGGCCACGTGAAGAAGGCTGGCACGACTCCTAAGCGCTACATTAAAGAATTCCGCGATGTCGACTTGTCTCAATACGAAGTTGGCCAGGTGGTTTCGGCCGACCTGTTCGCGGAAGGCGAGTATGTTGACGTGACGGGAACTTCCAAGGGCCGCGGAACGCTCGGCGCGATCCAACGCTGGAACATGAGCCGCGGACCGATGTCCCACGGTTCCAAGTATCACAGAGGTCAAGGTTCCCTCGCGATTCACCGCGACGCGAACCGCGTACCGAAGGGCAAGAAGATGGCGGGCCGCACGGGTAACGAGACGGTTACGCTGCAAAATCTCAAGGTCGTTAAAGTAGACACGGAGCGCAACGTTCTGTTGATCAGCGGTTCCATCCCTGGCGCGAAGAACAGCTACGTGAAAATCGCTTCGGCCATTAAGAAATAAGAAAGGAGGAGCATCCATGCCGAAAGTTGCTTTATATAACGCAAGCGGCGCCCAAGTGGGCGAAGTCGAATTGGCGGATACGGTATTCGGCGTCGAGCCGAACAAATACGTAATGCACGACGCGGTGTTGCTGCAGCAGGCTTCCCTGCGCGCCGGCACGCACAAGACGAAGGGTCGCAGCGAAGTGCGCGGCGGCGGTCGCAAGCCTTGGAAACAAAAAGGCACAGGCCGCGCGCGTCAAGGCTCCATTCGTTCTCCGCAATGGAAAGGCGGCGGTATCGTCTTCGGACCGACTCCGCGCAGCTACGGTTTCAAACTGCCGAAGAAAGTTCGTCGTCTGGCGCTGAAATCCGCGCTCTCTTCGAAAGTGATCGACAACGAAATCATCGTTCTCGACGCGCTCTCGATCGCGGCGCCGAAGACGAAGGAAATCAAGGCGATTTTGAACAACCTGAAGATCGACCGCAAGGCGCTTGTCGTCACGGCTGAATACGACGATAACGTAGCATTGTCCGTACGGAACTTGCCGAACGCGAAGTTCGTATCGGCGGAAGGCATCAACGTGCTCGACGTACTCGGTTACGACAAGCTCATCATCACGAAGGATGCCGCCAAGAAAGTCGAGGAGGTGTTCGCGTAATGAAGAGCCCATATGATATTATCCGTCGCCCGATCATCACGGAGCGTACGAGCGAGCTGATGGAAGACAAGAAATACGTCTTCGAAGTCGATCGTCGCGTGAATAAGACGGAAATCAAACAAGCGGTCGAAGCGATCTTCCAAGTGAAGGTCACGAGCGTTAACACGATCAACGTCGCAGCCAAGCCGAAGCGCTACGGCCGTTACAACGGCTACACTTCCGAGTGGAAGAAAGCCATCGTTACGCTTAGCCCGGACAGCAAAGAACTCGCGTTCTTCGAAACGGCGGAATAACACTCTTTAAAGAAGGAGGGAAACCAGATGCCAATCAAAAGTTTTAAACCGTATACGGCGTCGCGCCGTCAGATGACGGTCAACGCGTTCTCGGAAATCACGACGGACCAGCCGGAGAAATCCTTGCTTGCGCCGCTCATGAACAAAGCGGGCCGCAACAACCAAGGTAAAATCACGACTCGTCACCACGGCGGCGGTCACAAGCGGAAATACCGGATCATCGACTTCAAGCGCAACAAGGACGGCGTTCCTGGACGCGTGGCGACGATCGAATACGATCCGAACCGTACGGCGAACATCGCTTTGATCAACTACGTCGACGGCGAGAAGCGCTACATCCTCGCGCCGAAGGGCTTGAAGGTAGACGACGTGATCGTCTCCGGTCCGGACGCCGACATCAAAGTGGGCAACTCGTTGCCGATGGAGAACATTCCGGTCGGTACCGTGATCCACAACATCGAGCTGAAGCCGGGCAAGGGCGGCCAGTTGGTCCGCGCTGCAGGCACGGAAGCTCAATTGCTCGGTAAAGAAGAAACTTACGTCATCGTTCGCTTGTCTTCCGGCGAGATGCGCCGCATTCTCAAGGTGTGCCGCGCGACGATCGGTTCCGTAGGCAACGAAGACCACGAGTTGATCAACATCGGTAAAGCCGGCCGCAGCCGTTGGATGCGCAAGCGCCCGACCGTCCGCGGTGTCGTCATGAACCCGAACGATCACCCGCACGGCGGCGGCGAAGGTCGCGCACCGATCGGCCGCAAGTCTCCGATGTCCCCGTGGGGCAAGAAGACGCTTGGCGCGAAGACTCGGAAGAAGAACAAAGCATCCGACAAATATATCGTTCGTCGCCGCACGAAGTAATCGGCGCACCGCGAACGAACCTAAGCCTGGAAGGGAGGATCATCCATGGGCCGCAGCTTAAAGAAAGGGCCGTTCATCGACGGCTACCTGCTTAAGAAAGTCGAAGAACTGAACGCGTCCGGCAAGAAGGTCGTCATCAAGACTTGGTCCCGCCGCTCGACGGTATTCCCGCAATTCGTGGGTCATACGTTCGGCGTATACGACGGCCGCAAGCACGTTCCGGTTTACGTAACGGAGGACATGGTTGGCCACAAGCTCGGCGAATTCGCGCCGACGCGGACGTACAAGGGTCATACCGACGACGACAAGAAAACCGGAAGAAGATAACAATTCGAACGACCAGCGGGAAAAGGGTGCGCGATAAGCGGATCGTTTTCCCCAATACGGACAAGGTCACTCGAGAGGAGGGTACTATCTCGTGGAAGCGAAAGCACATTTGAGTCATGTTCGCATCACGGCACGGAAAGCGCGCCTGGTGCTCGATCTCATTCGCGGCAAGCAGGTGGGCGAAGCGATCTCCATCCTTCGTCATACGCCTCGCGGCGCATCGCCGGTCATCGAGAAGTTGTTGAACTCGGCCATCGCCAACGCGGAACATAACTACAACTTGGATCCGAACAAATTGGTCATCTCCCAAGCGTATGCTAACGAAGGGCCGACCATGAAGCGGATGCAACCGCACGCGCAAGGCCGCGCATTCTCGATCTTCAAGCGCACGAGCCACATCACGCTCGCGGTTAAGGAACAATAATACTTCACCAATAAGGAGGGAAACGTGTGGGTCAAAAAGTCAGCCCGGTAGGACTCCGAATCGGAATTATCCGCGATTGGGAATCGAAATGGTACGCCGACAAGGAGTTCGGCAAACTCCTGATCGAAGATGTCAAAATCCGTGAGTTCCTCAAGAATAAATTGAAAGAATGCTCCGTATCCCGCATCGACATCGAGCGCGCGGCGAACCGCGTGAACGTCACTATTCATACGGCGAAGCCCGGAATGGTTATCGGTAAAGGCGGAGCGGAAGTCGAAGTCATCCGCGGTCAACTCGCGAAGATGACGGACAAGAAAGTCCACATCAACATCTCCGAAATCAAGAACGCCGAATTGGACGCGATTCTTGTCGCGGAATCGATCGCGCAGCAGCTTGAGCGCCGCGTCTCGTTCCGTCGCGCAATGAAGCAAGCGATCCAACGCACGCTGCGTTCCGGCGCGAAGGGGATCAAGACTTCGGTCAGCGGTCGTCTCGGCGGCGCGGAAATCGCGCGTACGGAAGGCTATAGCGAAGGCACGGTGCCGCTGCACACGCTGCGCGCCGACATCGATTACGGTACGGCGGAAGCGCACACGACCTACGGACGCATCGGCGTTAAAGTATGGATCTATCGCGGCGAAGTTCTGCCTGCTGCAAAGCGGAGAACGAAGAAGGAAGGAGAGCAATAAACCATGTTACTTCCTAAACGCGTCAAATACCGCAAAGAACAACGCGGCAGCATGAAGGGCCGCGCGAAAGGCGGTACTGAAGTCGCATTCGGCGAATACGGTTTGCAGGCGCTCGAGCCGGCTTGGGTGACCAACCGCCAGATCGAAGCGGCACGTATCGCAATGACCCGTTACATCAAGCGGGGCGGTAAAGTATGGATTAAAATCTTCCCTTCCAAGCCGATTACGCAAAAGCCGCTTGAAGTCCGGATGGGTAGCGGTAAAGGTAACGTCGAGAAGTGGGTTGCTGTCGTAAAACCAGGCAAGATCTTATTCGAACTCGCCGGGGTGAGCGAAGAGATCGCTCGCGAGGCTATGAGACTCGCGTCGCACAAACTTCCGATCAAGACGAAGTTCGTGAAGCGCGAAGAATTGGGTGGTGAAGCAAATGAAAGCTAATGACCTTCGCAACTTGACCACTGCCGAAATCGAACAAAAAGTAGCGGGTTATAAAGAAGAGTTGTTCAACCTCCGCTTTCAACTGGCGACCGGCCAATTGGATAACCCAACCCGGATCAGAGAAGTGCGCAAAGAAATCGCCCGCGCGAAGACGGTTTTGCGCGAGCGCGAACTCGGGATCGGATCCTAATCGAGAGGAGGCTTGAGCAGTGACTGAACGTAACCTTCGAAAAGAGCAGATCGGCAAAGTCGTCAGCGATAAGATGGATAAGACGATCGTCGTTGCGGTAGAGACGTACAAGAAGCACGAACTCTATCACAAGCGGATTAAGTATACGAAGAAGTTCAAAGCTCACGACGAAACGAACGAAGCGAAAATCGGCGACACGGTCCGCATCATGGAGACGCGCCCGTTGTCCAAAGACAAGCGCTGGAGACTCGTCGAAATCGTGGAAAAAGCGGTAATCGTGTAAGCAACATTACGGTTTGAACGCATGCGAAAGGAGGTCACAACGTGATCCAACCATTTAGCCGTTTGAAAGTGGCCGACAACTCCGGGGCGAAAGAATTGATGTGTATCCGCGTGTTGGGCGGCACGGGTCGTCGTGCAGCGCATATCGGCGACTTGATCGTATGTTCCGTCAAGGAAGCAACACCAGGTGGCGTTGTCAAGAAGGGCGACGTCGTTAAGGCGGTTATCGTCCGCACGGTTCGCGGCGCACGCCGGAAAGACGGTTCTTACATCTCGTTCGACGAGAACGCAGCCGTGATCGTGAAGGAAGACAAGAGCCCGCGCGGCACTCGTATTTTCGGACCGGTCGCTCGCGAACTTCGCGATCGCGATTTCATGAAGATCGTATCTTTGGCTCCCGAGGTTATCTAATCCGGGGCATCGGACCTTAAGTCGATAGAAACCGTGTAACACAGGAGGTGTAAACATGCCTAGATTGAAGAAGATCCTCGAAAGCCACAACAACAAATTGCACGTGAAGAAGGACGATACGGTCATCGTCATCACGGGTAAAGATAAAGGCAAGAAGGGCCGGATCATCGCTTCGTACCCGCGTGAAAACCGCGTTCTCGTAGAAGGCGTGAACATGGTGAAGAAGCACACGAAGCCGAACCCGGCGAATCCGCAAGGCGGCATCATCGAACAAGAAGCTCCGATTCACGCTTCGAACGTGATGCACATCGACCCGAAGAGCGGCAAGCCGACTCGGATCGGTTACAAGACGCTTGATAACGGCAAAAAAGTACGCGTCGCCAAGAAATCCGGCGAAGTGATCGACTAACTACCCCGCGTAGGAAGGAGGACAATGCAACCATGGCAGCAAGACTGAAAGAGAAGTTCTTGAACGAAGTGACTCCTGCATTGATGCAGAAGTTCAGCTATCAATCGGTAATGCAAGTGCCGAAGATCGAGAAGGTCGTCATCAACATGGGCGTGGGCGACGCAGCAGGCAACGCGAAGCTGCTCGACGCGGCTGTGGAAGAGATGCAAACGATCGCCGGTCAGAAGCCGATCATTACGAAGGCGAAGAAATCCATCGCAGGCTTCAAGCTTCGCGAAGGCATGCCGATCGGCGTGAAGGTTACCCTCCGCGGCGACCGCATGTATTTCTTCTTGGATAAGCTCTTCAACATCGCGCTTCCGCGCGTCCGCGACTTCCGCGGCGTGTCCTCGAAAGCGTTCGACGGCCGCGGCAACTACACGCTGGGCCTCAAAGAACAACTGATCTTCCCGGAAATCGAGTACGACAAGGTCGACAAGATCCGCGGCATGGACATCGTTATCGTTACGACGGCGAAGTCCGACGAAGAATCTCGCGAGCTTCTCTCTCAAATGGGAATGCCATTCGTTAAGTAAGACCAACTCCACCTAAACGGAGGTGAACCACGCAAGTGGCAAAAACATCGATGAAAGTAAAGCAACAACGTAAGCCGAAGTTCAAAGTTCAAGCTTACACGCGTTGCGAACGCTGCGGACGCCCGCACTCTGTGCTGCGGAAATTCCATATTTGCCGGATTTGCTTCCGCGAATTGGCATACAAAGGTCAAATCCCCGGCGTGAAAAAGGCCAGCTGGTAAAAACCCTGACGAGGGAAGGAGGTACGTGATTCATGGTTATGTCCGATCCGATTGCAGATATGTTGACACGCATTCGCAACGCGAACACGGTCCGTCACGAGACGGTCGAAATCCCGGCATCCAAGATTAAGCGCGAAATCGCCGAAATCTTAAAGCAAGAGGGTTTCGTGCGCGACGCGGAATACGTTAACGACAATAAACAGGGGATCATCCGCCTGTTCTTGAAATACGGCCAGAATAACGAGCGCGTTATTACGGGTCTGAAGCGAATCAGCAAGCCGGGCCTTCGCGTCTATGCGAAGTCCAACGAACTTCCGCGCGTCTTGGGCGGTTTGGGTATCGCGATCATCTCGACATCCAAAGGCTTGATGACCGACAAAGCGGCTCGTCAATCGAAGAGCGGCGGAGAAGTCGTCTGCTACGTGTGGTAATTCAGCAACACAAGAAACGGAGGTGCAACGCAAGATGTCCCGTATTGGACGCAAACCGATTGCAGTTCCGAACGGCGTAACGGTCACCCTCGACAACCGTACGATTACGGTGAAAGGGCCGAAAGGCACGCTGTCCCGCGAACTGCATAAAGATATGAAAATCAACGTGGCGGAAAACGAAATCCTCGTAGAACGCCCATCCGATCACAAGCTGCATCGTTCCTTGCACGGTACGACTCGCAGCGTGATCGCGAACATGATCATCGGCGTAACGGACGGATACGCGAAGACGCTCGAGCTCGTCGGCGTCGGTTACCGCGCGAACAAGACAGGCGAGAAGCTTGTCCTGAACGTAGGCTACTCGCATCCGGTCGAGATCGTTCCGGAAGGCGTGGAATTCGAAGTTCCCGCACAAAACCGCATTATCGTTCGCGGCATCGACAAGGAACTCGTCGGCGCATACGCGGCGAAAGTACGCTCCGTGCGCGAGCCTGAGCCGTACAAAGGCAAAGGCATCAAATACGAAGGCGAACGCATTATCCGTAAAGAGGGTAAAGCGGGCGGCAAGAAGAAGTAATCGATCCAGCGCCGCGTAGCGGCAAGCGATCAAGCATGAGAGGAGTGAAAGTAAGCTCATGATTACGAAAGGCGATAAGAATAAAACTCGTAAAGTGCGCCATTTCCGCGTTCGGAAGAAAATCACCGGTACGGCGGAGCGCCCTAGACTGAACGTATTCCGCTCTTCGAAGCACATCTACGCGCAAATCATCGACGACGTCAAAGGCGTAACATTGGCAGCAGCCTCGACGCTCGACAAGGATTTGGAAGGCGTAGGCAACGGAGGCAACGTGGAGGCGGCTCGCAAGGTCGGCGAAGCGATCGCGAAGAAGGCGCAAGCGGCAGGTCTGAAGAACGTCGTATTCGATCGCGGCGGGTACTTGTACCACGGCCGGATCCAGGCGCTCGCGGACGCGGCTCGCGAAGCCGGTTTGGAATTCTAATCTCACAAACAAGGAGGGTTATGCTTGCGCATTGATCCGAATACAGTAGGCGAATTGACGGAGAAGGTCGTAACGATCAACCGCGTCGCTAAAGTCGTAAAAGGCGGACGCCGTTTCAGCTTCAGCGCGCTGGTCGTCGTCGGCGACGGTCAAGGTCATGTCGGCGCCGGCATCGGCAAAGCGGCGGAAGTGCCGGACGCGATTCGCAAAGGCATCGAAGACGCGAAGAAAAATCTTATCAAAATCCCGCTCGTCGGAACGACGATCCCGCACCTCGTTGTGGGTAAGTTCGGCGCAGGTCAAGTGCTTCTGAAGCCCGCTTCCGAAGGTACCGGCGTCATCGCCGGCGGCCCGGTTCGCGCGGTGCTCGAGCTTGCAGGCGTCGGCGACATCCTGACGAAATCGCTTGGCTCGTCCAACTCGATGAACATGGTTAACGCTACGCTCGAAGGTCTCTCCCGCTTGAAGCGCGCCGAAGATGTGGCGAAACTTCGCGGCAAGACCGTCGAGGAGCTACTACGATAACGAGGAGGGGACGTTCGTGGCGAAATTGCAAATCACCCTCAAGCGCAGCTTGATCGGTCGCCCGGAAGACCAACGCGTTACGGTCCGGACACTGGGCCTCCGCAAGATGCACCAGTCCGTCGTGCAGAACGACAATCCGGCCATTCGCGGAATGGTCAACAAAGTGATACACTTGGTAGATGTAAAAGAAGTCGAGTAAACAAAATTTCGTCGAAGTTCTTCGATGATTTTCTTGTGCATGGAACTATATGAAGGAGGTGCGACGATGAAAATCCACGAACTGCAACCGGCACCGGGTTCGCGTCAAACGCGCAAGCGCGTTGGCCGCGGCGTCGGCAGCGGCATGGGCAAAACGTCGACACGAGGTCACAAAGGTCAGAACGCACGTTCCGGCGGCGGTGTACGCCCTGGTTTCGAAGGCGGTCAGAACCCGTTGTACCGCCGTTTGCCGAAGCGCGGTTTCAATAACCCGTTCCGCAAAGAGTACGCGATTGTGAACCTTGAGCAGTTGAACAACTTTGCCGACGGCACGGAAGTGACTCCGGAGATCTTGATCAACTCCGGAATCATCAAGAACCCGCTTGCCGGCATCAAAGTTCTCGGCGACGGCGAATTGACCGTGAAGCTCTCGGTCAAGGCGAACAAGTTCTCGAAATCTGCGGTTGAAAAAATTACCGCTGCGGGCGGCAATGCCGAGGTGATCTGATGCTGACGACGGTGCAGAACATTTGGAAAGTCGCCGAGCTGCGGAACCGGATTTTGTTCACGCTCGGGATTTTGATCATCTACCGGCTCGGCGCGTTCATTCCGGTGCCGAACATTAATCTCGATGCGTTGACGGCGGCTGACGTGCAGTCGCAGGGCGTGTTCGGTCTCATGAACACGTTCTCCGGCGGCGCGTTGTTCCAGTTTTCGATCTTCGCGATGGGGATCATGCCGTACATCACGGCATCCATCATCGTGCAGCTGCTCTCTATGGACGTCGTTCCGCGCTTCACGCAGTGGGCGAAGGAAGGCGAAGTCGGCAGACGGAAGCTCGCTCAGATTACCCGGTACGGTACGATTGTTCTGGGTCTGTTCCAAGCGTACAGCATGTCGATCGGTTTCAATAATCTGTTCCCTGGTCTCGTTATCGACGTCAGCTTCGCGACGTTCACGCTGATCGCGATCGTTCTGACGGCCGGTACGGCGTTCCTGATGTGGCTCGGCGAGCAGATTACGGAAAAAGGGATCGGCAACGGGATCTCGATTTTGATCTTCGCCGGGATCATCGCCGCGATTCCTACGATTATCCAGCAGATTTATCAGACCCTCTTCCTGAATGCTGTGGACAGCGCGCTGTTCCTCAACATCCTGAAGGTCGTTCTGATCGTGCTGGTCGTCGTAGCGATTATCGTCGGCGTCATTTTCGTCCAACAGGGCATTCGGAAAATTCCGGTTCAATACGCGAAGCGCGTCGTCGGGCGCAAGATGTACGGCGGACAATCGACGCATATCCCGCTTAAGGTGAATGCGGCGGGCGTCATTCCGGTCATCTTCGCGCTGTCGCTGCTGCTCTTCCCGTATACGATCGCTAGCTTCTTCACGGGCAACGCGGTCGCGGACTGGATTATCGCTAATACGTATTACACGGCGCCGCTCGGCATGGTGTTGTACGTGCTTCTGATTATCGGCTTCACCTTCTTCTACACGTTCGTGCAGATCAATCCGGTGCAGATGGCCGATAACATGAAGAAGAACGGCGGGTACATCCCAGGCATTCGTCCGGGGATCACGACGTCGAACTACTTGACGAAAGTCATCTCTCGCATCACGCTGTCCGGCGCCATCTTCCTCGCTCTCGTCTCGATCTTGCCGGTATTCTTCGGCAGTCTGGCGGGGCTTCCGAATACGGTAACGGTCGGCGGTACGAGCTTGCTCATCGTCGTCGGCGTCGCGCTCGAGACGATGAAGCAAATCGAAAGCCAGTTGATCAAGCGCCATTACAAGGGCTTCATCAATCGGTAAGAGATCAGGGAAAGAGGCGCGTCAATGAACTTGATTCTCATGGGCCCTCCCGGCGCGGGCAAGGGCACGCAGGCAGAAAGAATCGTCGCGGAATTTTCGATTCCGCACATCTCGACGGGCGACGCGTTCCGCGCCGCAATGAAGCAGGGCACGCCGCTCGGGGTGAAGGCGAAGGAATACGTCGATGCGGGCTTACTCGTACCGGACGAAGTGACGATCGGCATCGTGCGCGAACGTCTACAGCAGGACGATTGCAAGGGCGGCTTCATGCTCGACGGCTTCCCGCGAACGATTTCCCAAGCGGAGGCGCTTGACGAAATCTTGAAGTCGCTGGACAGCGGAATCGATCATGTCGTGAACCTGAAGGTCGACCGCGGCTTGCTGCTGGCACGACTCACGGGACGTCGCATCTGCCGCTCCTGCGGCGCGACGTACCACGAGCTCTTCAATCCGCCGGCGAAAGCCGGCGTATGCGACAAGTGCGGCGGGGAGCTGTACCAGCGCTCCGACGACACCGAAGAGAAAGTCGGCACTCGCCTGGACGAATACTTGAACAAGACGGCGCCGCTCCTCGCTTACTACGAAGCGAAAGGTTTGCTTCGGGAGTTGAACGGCGAGCGGGACATCGATGAAGTGACCGCGGAACTCCGCAGCCTGTTGCGAGGCCAGGACTGAATGATCGTCTGTAAGTCCAAGGCGGAACTCGAGGTACTGCGTGAAGCGGGGCGCATCGTGGCGGAGACCCACCGGCTGCTCGCTCAGGCCATACAGCCCGGGGTGACGACGGCGGAGCTCGACGGAATCGCCGATCGGTATATTCGCAGCCAGAAGGCTGTGCCATCTTTCAAAGGCTATAACGACTTTCCTGGAAGCATCTGCGCTTCGGTTAACGAACAACTGGTGCACGGCATCCCGAGCAAGCAGCGCGTTCTGCAAGACGGAGACATCATCTCCATCGACATAGGCGCGATGTACGGCGGGTACCACGGCGATTCCGCTTGGACGTACGGCGTAGGAACGATCTCCGACACGGCGGCGAAGCTGCTGCAGGTGACGGAAGCGTCGCTCTACGCGGGCCTCGCGGAGGCGAAGCCGAACGCAAGGTTGTTCACCATCTCTCATGCGATACAGAAGGTTGTGGAAGACGCAGGCTTCTCGATCGTTCGGGAATACGTCGGTCACGGCATCGGCACGAATTTGCACGAAGAACCGCAAATTCCGAACTATGGCATGCCGGATCGGGGACCCCGGCTCAAACCGGGTATGACGCTAGCGATCGAACCGATGGTCAACGTCGGCGAGCGGTACGTCAGAACGTTGTCGGACAATTGGACGGTCGTTACGGTGGACGGATCGTTATGCGCGCACTTCGAGCATACGATCGCGATCACCGACGACGGGCACGAGATTCTGACGAAATGTTAATTAAGTGGTGATGCGCGTGGTTGCAACGAAGGAACCGAAGCTTGGGACGGTCGTGCGGACGCTGCGCGGCAGGGATCAAGAGCAGTACGCGGTCGTCGTCGGTTTCGTCGACAGCCGCACGGTCTTGATCGCGGACGGCGATAAGCGGAAATTCGACGCTCCCAAGAAGAAAAACGTGCTGCACCTCGAGATTACCGATTTCATCAGCTCGGAGGTTGCCAGCAGCATTCAAGAAACCGGCAGAGTCACGAACGGGAAGATCCGTTACGCGCTTCTGAAATTCGCGGAAGGCATGACGGCCGAAGAGAGCGGAAAGGAGACATCGAATGGCTAAGGAAGATGTGATTGAAGTCGAAGGCACGGTAATCGAACCGTTGCCGAACGCCATGTTTCGCGTCGAGTTGGAGAACGGGCATCAAATTCTTGCTCATGTTTCGGGTAAATTGCGCATGCACTTTATTCGAATCTTGACGGGAGACAAGGTCGTGATTCAACTTTCGCCGTACGATTTGACGAGAGGGCGAATTACGTACCGCAAATGATTCGCCTCCGTAACTAGGATTAGGAGGGGTTCTCAGTGAAAGTAAGACCGTCGGTCAAACCAATTTGCGAAAAATGCAAAGTGATCCGTCGCAAAGGCAACGTGATGGTGATCTGCGAAAACCCGAAGCATAAACAAAAACAAGGCTAAAAAGGAGGTGCGCGTCTAATCTATGGCACGTATAGCTGGTGTAGACTTGCCCCGCGACAAGCGCGTCGAAATTTCCCTGCAGTATATCTACGGCATCGGTAAAACGACGGCGCAACAAATTCTTGCCGCAACGGGCATCAACCCGAACACGCGGGTAAGAGACTTGACGGAAGACGAAGTCAGCCGTCTGCGCGACCAAATCGACAAGAACCTGAAGGTGGAAGGCGATCTCCGTCGCGAAATCGCTCTGAACATCAAGCGCTTGATCGAGATCGGTTCGTATCGCGGCCTGCGTCATCGTCGCGGTTTGCCGGTTCGCGGTCAACGCACGAAGACGAACGCTCGTACGCGCAAAGGTCCTCGTCGGACCGTAGCCAACAAGAAGAAATAAGAAGGGAGGATAACAACCAATGGCAAAACCAGCCAAGAAGGCGGTGCGCACGAAACGCCGCGACCGGAAAAATATCGAGTCGGGCGTCGCGCACATTCGTTCCACGTTCAACAACACGATCGTTACGATCACGGATCCGCACGGCAACGCGATCTCGTGGGCAAGCTCCGGCGGCCTCGGCTTCAAGGGCTCCCGCAAGAGCACGCCGTTCGCTGCGCAGATGGCCGCGGAAACCGCTGCGAAAGCAGCGATGGAGCACGGCTTGAAGAGCGTAGAAGTCATGGTCAAAGGACCGGGCGCTGGACGCGAAGCCGCGATCCGATCGCTCCAAGCCGCAGGGCTTGAAGTGAATCTGATTAAAGACGTGACTCCGATCCCGCACAACGGTTGCCGTCCGCCGAAACGTCGTCGCGTATAATCAAAGCTCACATTTGTAGTATATTTATCCGATACATGGGAATAGTGGATGTGGAGGATAGGCATACTATGAAATTTCTCATTTTTGATTTGAGCAAAGCGACGTTTAAGGAGGGTATTGATCGATGATCGAAATCGAAAAGCCGAAGATCGAAACCGTACAAGTCAGTGAGGACGGCTCCTACGGCCGTTTCGTTGTAGAGCCTCTCGAGCGGGGATACGGGACGACGCTCGGCAATTCGCTGCGCCGAATCCTGCTGTCGTCGCTGCCTGGGGCCGCGGTGACAAGCGTTCAAATCGACGGCGTGCTGCACGAATTCTCAACGGTACCGGGTGTGGTGGAGGACGTAACGGAGATCATTCTCAACTTGAAGGGTCTCTCGCTCAAAATCCATTCGGACGAAGAGAAAGTGCTCGAGATCGACGCCGAGGGAGACGGCGTCGTGACGGCGGGAGATATTCGCGCCGACAGCGACGTTGAAATCCTGAACCCGGATCTTCACATCGCGACCTTGTCCTCCGATGCACGGCTGCATATGCGCATTCATGCGCAGCGCGGCCGCGGCTATCAATCCGCGGACAAGAACAAGCGGGAAGATCAGCCGATTGGCGTCATTCCGGTAGATTCGATCTATACGCCCATTACCCGCGTCAACTACAGTGTGGAAAATACCCGCGTCGGTCAAGTGACTAACTACGATAAGCTGACACTGGAAGTATGGACTGATGGCAGTATCCGCCCTGAAGAAGCCGTAAGCTTGGGCGCGAAAATCTTGACGGAGCATCTGATGCTGTTCGTCGGGTTGACCGACGAAGCGAAAGACGCCGAGATCATGGTCGAAAAAGAGGAAGACAAAAAGGAAAAAGTACTCGAGATGACGATCGAAGAACTCGATCTCTCCGTTCGTTCGTACAACTGCTTGAAGCGCGCCGGCATCAATACGGTGCAAGAGCTGATCACGAAGACGGAAGAAGATATGATGAAGGTTCGCAATCTCGGGCGCAAGTCCTTGGAAGAAGTACAGGAGAAGCTGGAAGAGCTCGGCCTCGGTCTCCGCAAGGAAGACTAAGCCGCCGCTCCCGGACCTCCGTACGGCAAGCCACAAACTACGATATAACACCGTAAGGGAGGGACATATCCCATGACCGCATACCAAAAGTTGGGCCGCGATTCCAGCGCGCGTAAAGCGTTGTTTCGCGACTTGGTAACGGACCTGTTCATCTACGAACGGATCCAAACGACGGAAGCGAAGGCGAAGGAAATTCGTTCCATCGCCGAGAAACTCATCACGCTCGCGAAGCGCGGGGATCTGCACGCTCGTCGTCAAGTAGCTGCTTTCGTACGCCGCGAAGAGGCGCAAGAAGGAAAAGACGCGATTCAAAAGCTCTTCTCCGATCTCGCGACTCGTTACGCCGAGCGTCAAGGCGGATACACTCGCATTCTGAAGTTGGGACCTCGCCGCGGCGACGCCGCTCCGATGGTTTACTTGGAATTGGTGGATCGCGCCGAAGCGTAACAGCTTATACACGAAGGAAGGGCGGTCGGAATCTCGGATTCCCCCTAGCCCTTTTTTTGTACGCGATTCAGGTATCACAGGCTACGGGCGGTGATCTCCTTGATGCGAAACATTCGCATGACGATCGGCTATGACGGGACGGACTACCACGGCTTCCAGGTGCAGCCGGGCGTGCCGTCGATTCAAGCGGCGTTGATCGAAGCGATCGCGGCCATAACCGGCGAGACCGCAGCCGTACACGGCTCGGGACGAACGGATGCCGGCGTGCATGCACGCGCGCAGGTCGTGAACTTCGTGACGTCGTCCCGTCTGCCGGCCGATCGGTGGTGTCAAGCGCTGAACGCCCGCCTGCCGAACGATATCGTCGTTTGGAAGGCAGAGGAGGCCCCTTTGACGTTCCACGCGAGGAAGTCTTCGAAGCGGAAGACATATTGCTATACGATTAACGGGAATCGCTATCCGGACCCGCTGAACCGTCGAACGGAGTTCCATCATCCGGGCTCGCTCGACGTAAGCGCGATGCGGGAAGCGATACGACACCTCGAGGGCGAACACGACTTCACGTCGTTCTGTTCGGTCCGAGCGGCGTCCGAATCGAAGGTGCGAACCGTCTATGAAGCGCAACTGACGCAAACCGCCGTGGAAGGCATGGAATCCGCGACGGGCGTCGGACGTTTACGATTGTTTTTCACCGGCAACGGTTTTCTATACAATATGGTGCGTATTATGGCCGGGACGCTGCTTGCGGTCGGAGAAGGGAAGCTGCATGCAGCCGAAATTCCTCGAATTCTGCAAGCGAGGGATCGCGCGTTGGCGGGACCGACGGCTAAGCCGTACGGGTTATCGCTCTGGAGCGTTGAGTACGAGTTATGATGCGTGAAAATACAGCTTGCTAAACGCCAGGATATGTTGTAATATATTGTTTGGCTTTGCTTTGTCAGCTTTCCCACGGCCCCGGCAAGGCACTTCCATTAAAGCCAACCAATGCAAGGCATGCAACATCCGAATTCGAATATGGCTTTGCCGACACTTTCGGCAAATTGACACCATCATAGACCACAACTGCCGTAAGGCAAGCACATGAATGGAGGATATCCTAATGCGGACTACGTATATGGCCAAGCCTAACGAAGTCGAGCGCAAGTGGCATCTCGTCGATGCAGACGGCAAGACGCTCGGTCGCTTGGCAAGTGAAGTCGCGGCTTTGATTCGCGGCAAGCATAAGCCGGAATTTACGCCTCACGTCGATACGGGCGACTTCGTCGTCGTCATCAACGCGGAGAAGATCGTACTTACGGGTAAGAAGTGGCAACAGAAGAACTACTACCGTCATTCCGGATATATGGGCGGTTTGAAGGTAACGCCGGCGCACGTCATGGTGCAGACGAAGCCGGAGCGTATGATCGAGATCGCGGTTAAGGGCATGCTGCCTAAGAACAAGCTCGGCAACGCATTGCACACGAAGTTGAAAGTTTACGCCGGCAGCGAGCATCCGCATGCGGCACAAAATCCGCAACCGTACGAATTACGCGGGTAATAGGAGGAGTTCGACAACATGGCACAGTTCCAATACTATGGCACAGGACGTCGGAAGCATTCCGTAGCACGCGTACGTTTGGTACCGGGCGACGGCAATATCGTCATCAACCAACGCCAGCTCGACGAATACTTCGGGCTCGAGACGTTGAAATTGATCGTGAAGCAACCGCTCGCTTTGACGGAGACAGTCGGCAAGTACGACGTAATCGTCTTGGCTCACGGCGGCGGCATCTCCGGCCAAGCCGGCGCGATCCGTCACGGCATCTCCCGGGCGCTGCTGAAAGCAGATCCGGAATTCCGCTCCCCGCTTAAGCGCGCAGGCTTCTTGACTCGCGACCCGCGGATGAAGGAACGGAAGAAATACGGCCTCAAGGCCGCTCGTCGCGCTCCGCAGTTCTCGAAGCGCTAATCGAACGCAATCGCAACGCCCCGAGAGTCTTTTCAGACTCCGGGGCGTTTTTTTGCATATAATTTGGATTGACTTTCCAATTCCGCAAGAGTAAACTGTAATCCGATAGATAACAGATAGATACGGCGAGGGAGGAATCGAAGTGGAAACCGCCACCAAAGACTTTAACCCCAAGGTGATCTGGGCGATTTGTTTTATTTTGTTGTTTTCCGTCATGAATGTGACGATGTTCAACATCGCGATTCCGTCGATCGCCGACGAATTTAGCCTGCTGCATTCGGAGGTCAGCTGGGTGACGACGGGGTACTCGATCATCTATGCGCTCGGTTCGCTCACATACGGCAAGCTGGCGGATCGCTTCCCGCTGAAGCGGCTCATCACGATCGGCATTGTTACCTTCTGCGTCGGCTCGATCGTCGGGTTCTTCGCGCAGACGTACGCGATGCTGCTCGTCGGACGCTTCATCCAATCCGCGGGCGCATCCTCCATCCCGGCGCTCGCGATGCTTATTCCGGCCCGTCTCGTGCCGCAGGCGCAGCGCGGGAAGGCGCTCGGGACGATCGCGTCGACGATCGCGTTCGCGTCCGGCATCGGCCCGATCGTCGGCGGCTTCATAACCGGCGCGGTCTCTTGGAATTA
The DNA here is from genome assembly GCF_005765165.1 of Paenibacillus antri. Classification (NCBI taxonomy): domain Bacteria; kingdom Bacillati; phylum Bacillota; class Bacilli; order Caryophanales; family Paenibacillaceae; genus Paenibacillus; species Paenibacillus antri. The sequence continues at coordinate 23,106 of NZ_VCIW01000038.1, forward strand.
CTTATTTCTTATCTCGTTAGGCACGCTGCTCACCGTTCCGTTGTTTCTGCGTTGGCTGCCGAAGGAGAACACGCGAACGGGAACGTTCGACCTCGCCGGCGCCGCCTTGCTGGGAGTCGGCGTCGTCGCGCTGCTCCTCGCGATCACCAACTTCGTCTGGTGGCTTCCTATCGCGAGCGCCGTCTTCTTTATTCTCTTCGCTCTGTGGATTCGCAGAGGAGCGAAGGACCCGTTCATTCAACCGAGGTTGTTTCGCATCGAAGGGGTGCTTACGTGCCTCTTGATAACGTTCCTGTCGGGTACGGCGGCTTTCGGGATCATGATCGTCATTCCGACGCTGCTCGCCGACGTGAACGGGCTGTCGCCGATCCATGTCGGGTTCGCGCTGTTCCCGGCGGCGATGTCGGCGGCGCTGTTGGGCCGGTACGGCGGAAAGTTGGCCGACCGGCGGGGCAACGGCTTCGTGGTCAGCTTGGCGCAAGGAGGCATCCTAACGGGCTTATTGCTGCTGTCCTCCGTCAGCGGCCATGGTCCGTGGATGATCGCCGCGAGCATGGCGTTCGTGAGTATCGGATTCTCCTTCATGCAGGCATCGATCACGAACCATGTGTCCGGCTTGCTGCCAAGGGAGATGATCGGGATCGGCATGGGGACGTTCACCCTCGTCAACTTCTTATCCGGCTCGATCAGCGGCGCGGTCATGATGAAGGCGCTGGACGAATCCGCGGGAGCGTCCGCGGTCAACCCGTTCGCGGCCGAAGCCGCTTCGGGCTTCAGCAATGTATTCTTAGCGATGGCGGCGTTGGTCTTATTGAACTTATGGCTCGTGTATCGCACATTCCGAGGACGCGGCGTCGATCGACGACCCGCCGTACAGTCATAGCATGTACGAGACGCCGAATGCGAATTCGGCGTTTCTTTGCACCCATTGCGAAATCGAAGAATATGGATACATATACGCCTAAAAGACGGATTGACATTTGGACCAGGACCTCTATAATTACTATATATCAAATAAATCAGAGCGAATTAGTTGGAATTAAGAAGGAGGCGCCCTTATCAATGAATTTGTTGGAGAAAGAAAAGCTAATCAATGAAGCGGCGGAGCGGTTCGAGAATGCGCCGGTTGAGGAGCTTCTCGCCTTTGCGGTCGACACGTTCCCGAACATTACGCTCGCCTGCAGCTTCGGCGCGGAGGACGTCGCGCTCGTGCACATGCTGCAGAAGGTTCGCCCGGGAACGGATATTTTTTATCTAGACACGGATTACCACTTTAAAGAGACATACGAAACCCGCGACGCGCTCGCGGCTAAATACAACGTCAACTTCGTGCAGGTCAAGCCGAAGCTGACGCCGGAAGAGCAAGCCGCGCTGCACGGCGAAGAGCTGTGGAAGAGCGACCCGAACAAGTGCTGCAACATCCGCAAGGTCGATCCGCTCACGGACATTCTCGGCAAATACGAAGCATGGATCACAGGCATTCGCCGCGATCAAGCGCCGACGCGCGCGAACGCGAAGAAGGTCGAATACGACGTGAAGTTCGGTCTCGTGAAGTTTAACCCGCTCGCGAGCTGGACGTCCGAGGACGTGTGGAATTACATCCGGGAGAATGAGGTGCCGTATAACCCGCTGCACGACCGGAATTTCCCGAGCATCGGCTGCGAGCAATGCACGCGTCCGGTCGCGCCGGGCGAAGACCCGCGCGCGGGGCGTTGGGCCGGTTCCGAGAAGACCGAGTGCGGATTGCATAAATAAATCATTCTACGAACGGATAAGGGAGGAGCACAACCGATGTCTACGATTCAACCTCACGGCGGGACGTTGATTAACCGGATCGCCGAAGGCCAAGAGCGAGACGATCTAGTGAAGCTGGCGGAGGGGCTGCGCAAGATTCGCGTGAACGCATGGACGATTTCCGATATCGACTGTATCGGGGTCGGAGCCTTTTCCCCGTTAACGGGTTTCTTGAAGCAAGACGACTACCGCTCGGTACTCGATTCGATGCGCCTGGCCGACGGCACGGTATGGAGCATTCCGGTCACGCTGGCCGTCGAGGACGACGTGTTCGCAAACCTTGCGATCGGGGAGAAGGTCGCCTTGGTCGGCGATACGGATGGAGTCGTCTATGCGGTCCTTGACGTTGAACAGACATACCGCGTCGATCTGAAGGAAGAAGCGGTGAAGGTATACAAGACGGACGATACGGAGCATCCTGGCGTGGTGAAGCTGCTGGAGCGTCCGAACGGCTATGTCGGCGGCGCCATTACGGTGCTGAATCGCCCGAAACCGGAGCGGTTTCAAGAGTACTACTTCGACCCGGCGGATACGCGGAAGACGTTCGCCGAGAAGGGCTGGCGCACGATCGTCGGCTTCCAGACGCGCAATCCGGTGCACCGGGCGCACGAATACATTCAGAAGAGCGCGATGGAAATCGTGGACGGCTTGTTCCTGAATCCGCTCGTCGGGGAGACGAAGTCGGACGACGTTCCGGCCGACGTTCGCATGCGCAGCTATCGGGTGCTGCTCGATAATTATTATCCGAAGGACCGCGTTCACTTCGGCGTATATCCGGCGGCGATGCGTTATGCAGGCCCGCGGGAAGCGATCATGCACGCGATGGTACGGAAAAACTACGGCTGCACGCATTTCATCGTCGGCCGGGATCACGCCGGCGTAGGGGATTACTACGGAACCTACGAAGCGCAGGAGATCTTCCGCAACTTCACGGCCGAAGAGCTCGGGATCACGCCGTTGTTCTTCGAGCACAGCTTCTTCTGCACGAAGTGCGGCAACATGGCGTCCAGCAAGACGTGCCCGCACGATAAGGCGGATCACATGCACTTGTCCGGCACGAAGGTCCGCGCGCTGCTTCGGAACGGCGAGTGCCCGCCGCCGGAGTTCACGCGTCCGGAAGTCGCGAAGGTGCTGATCGAAGGTCTCGCCGAGAAGGCGGTCACCGCGCCGTAACGGAGAACTCGTCATATTTGTCCACCCTGTCCCATATAGATGATATACATTCATCTGTATCGGGGCGGGGTGGTTTTCGTTATGAAGAGGCACGGGCGCGTCGTCTTCTGGCTGAGCGGCGGAGCGCGGGGGAAGCTGATCACGATGGGGCTGATGGTGGCCTTGATCGTCGTCGTATTCACGAATCAATTGCCGGCCGCGAAGACGTGGACGTATTGGACGCTCCCGTTGTCGGGGAAGACGATCGTGCTCGATCCGGGGCACGGCGGGGCGGACGGCGGAGCGAAGAGCGCGGACGGACTGTGGGAGAAGGAGGTCACGCTGAATATCAGCATGTATCTCAGGGATTATCTGCAGCAAGCCGGCGCGACCGTCGTCATGACGCGGGACACGGATACCGATCTCGCCGCCGCCGGCACGAAGGGGTACAGCCGGCGCAAGACGGAGGATTTGAAGGAGCGGGCGGCCATCGTGCGGGAGACGAATCCGGATCTATTTCTCTCCGTACATCTAAACGCGATCCCGCAGCCGCAGTGGTACGGGCCGCAGACATTCTACACGCTGAACCATAAGGATAACGCGGCCATCGCTTGGTTCATCCAGGAGGAATTGCGGACGACCGTCGTCGAGACACATCGCCAGTCGAAGCGGATTCGCAACATCTTCATCCTAGACCGCTCCGAGGTGCCGACGGCGCTCGTCGAAGTCGGCTTCCTGTCGAACGCGGCGGAGGCGGCGAACCTCGCGAAGGCGGAGTACCAGAAGCAGCTGGCGGCGGCGATCTATCGCGGTCTGCTGCGGTATACGTCCGGGGAAACCCCTCCGCTCGAGCCGACCGGGGGCGACCCGGACGAGGAAGCGCCTACGGAGACGCCGGAGCCGGCGAAAAACCAGGATGCGAAGCCTGAATCGAAGCTGGAGGAGCATCCCGAGGCTGCTCCGGACGCGTGACGTTCCGGCCCGGTTCTCCCCTTCCGCTTCCGTATGCTATAATGACGTTACTTTGACACGAAAGCGAAGAGGTGGAACCGTTGGTAACGAGAGACGAAGCGATCCATGCACTTGAACATATCCGAGACCCCGACTCGGGCCTTAGCTTAGTGGAACTAGGCCTGATCCGGGACGTTATGGCTCGGGAAGCCGGCGTCTCGCTGACGCTGGTGCTGGCGACCGACGACGCGGAGGCGAAGGGCGAGATGGAAGCCGCGGTACGGGAGGCGCTCGGCGAGATCGGCGTCGGTCCCGAGCTGATCCATATCCGCTCCCGAGCAGTGACGGACTTCGAGCGGGGCGAGATCGCGAAGAAGCTGCAGGCGGCGGCTCAGAACGACGGCGCGGCCGCGCAGAAGCGCAGCCCGGCGCTGCTCGATGCCGATCATCCGGCGACGTTCATCGCGGTCGCGAGCGGGAAGGGCGGCGTCGGCAAGTCGACCGTGACGGTCAATCTGGCGGTAGCGCTGGCTCGCCGCGGCAAGCGGGTCGGTCTGATCGACGCCGACATCTACGGCTTCAGCGTGCCCGACATGATGGGCATCGATTCGCGCCCGGCCGTCGAGGAAGGCGGCGTAGCGCCGGTCACGAGCCATGGCGTGAAGGTCATCTCCATGGGCTTCTTCGTCGAAGACAACGCGCCGGTCATCTGGCGCGGTCCGATGCTCGGGAAGATGCTCCGCAACTTCTTCAACGAAATCCAGTGGGGCGAGCTCGACTACGTGCTGCTCGACCTGCCGCCGGGCACGGGGGACGTCTCCTTGGACGTCCATCAGATGCTGCCGCACAGCAAGGAGATCATCGTGACGACGCCGCATGCGACGGCCGCGTTCGTCGCCGCGCGCGCCGGCGCGATGGCGCGCCACACGAACCACGAAATTCTCGGCATCGTCGAGAACATGGCGTGGTACGAGCGAGGCGACGGGGAGCGGGATTACGTCTTCGGCCGCGGCGGCGGCGCGAAGCTGGCGGAGGAGCTGCATACGGAGCTGCTGCTGCAAGTGCCGCTCGGCGCGCCGGACAACCATCCGGCGGAGCGGGACTACTCGCCTTCGATCTACAAGGAAGACAGCCCGACGGGCAAGCTGTACATGGAGCTGGCGGATCGCGTGATCGCGAAAACCGCGGCAAATTCATAAACACTCAAAAAAGGCCGTACCGGGCATCCTTCGAGGATCGCGCCCGGGGCGGCCTTTTCTCATTTTCGTAAAATTACAACGACTCTTCCTCTTCCTTCTTCTTCTTCTCTTCCTCTTCTTTCTTCTTCTTCTCCTCTTCCTCGGCGGAAGCGGTCGCCTTCGCGCCCTTCTCGGCGTCGGACTTAGGTTTGGAGTGTTCCTCCAGCGCCCGCGTCATCAGCTTGAGCATGTCCTGTTGGAACAACGGCGTCTGGATCGATTCCTTCATGATCGTGATGATTTGCTGGCGGTACTCGGCGCTCTTCATCGTCTGAAGCATCAGCGCTTGGATTTGCGGATCCTTCATGATGTCAATCATCTGTTGCTGGTATTCCGGGTCCTTCATCAATTCCTTCTGAATTTTCTTGTTTTCCGTCGTGATCGCGCGGGCGAAGTCGCCGGCGAATTTCGGGTCGATCATCGTCTCCTTGAGCGCCGCGGCGTACGCAGGGTCGCTCATGACCTCTTTGACGGCGAGCTGCAGCTGCTGTCCTTGCCCGGTGTTTAAAATCTGCAGCTGTTGGAAATCCGCCGCTTCGACTTCCTTGGACGCTTCCTTAATCGCCTTCTGGCCGTCTTCCGTCTTGAGGATGTCGACGACCATCGTCTTGACTTCGTTATAATTCACTTGAGCGGACTGCTGCTGGTCTTGTCCGCAGGACGTCAACACGGCAAGCGCGGCGACGGCCGCCGCGCAGGTTACCCAACGTTTCATCGCGCTTCTGCCTCCCCGATTCGGTTTGTCATAGTATTTGATTCGGAAGGTCGCTTTATGAAGCGGAGCGGTTGGCTTTTTTTGACGCGTTTCTATACAATTAGGGCAGGCGCGAATCGCGTCGCAACAGGAAAATCGGAGGTTTCGGACTTATGAATTTGGGAAAATGGATTTCGCTGTTTCTCTCCACGCTCGGGATCGGAATCGGGGCCGCCCTCGTCGTCGGCGCGTTCGTCTTTATGATCAACCCGGAGGTGACCCCTTCGACGATGGGCGTCGAAGGCATCTTGTTTAACGTGATCCAAACCGTGACCGTCGGCGCGCTGTTGGGCGCTTTCAGCCATATGGGCTTCTTCGCGTACTTAACCGTGAACCTGTTCGCTCAGGGCATTTTCAAAAATAAGCTGTTATGGACGTACGTCCAAGTGTTCTTCATCGTCGTCGTGTCGGGGTATGCGGCGATGCTGCGCGTGCCGGAAGGGGAGAACATGCTGCCGTATTTCGTCCTGCCGGGGCTCGTCGTGATCGGGGGTTATTTCGTGGCGCGTCGGAAGGCGGCGGAGACGAATCGGAAGTCGTTCGTGCCGACGATGTTTTTCATGACGGCCGTGACGCTGCTCGAAGCGGTGCCCGCGCTGCAGCAGTTCAATGCGTACGGCACCGTCATGATGGTACTGCCGCTGTTCCTGTGCAACGCTTGGCAAATTCTTCGTTTGCATAAAATTCTGACGCCCGTCGCAACGGGAGAGCCGGCCGGACGCGCGTCGTAACGCTGCGACCGGCCGGCTCCGGGCCGTTCCTATTACGTTGTCGACGGAGCGGGAGCCGTCGAGGTCGGCGGGTTCTTCTGCTGCTCCTGCGCTTTATTCCCCTTCACGTCGGTACCGCTGATCAGCTCGGTGACCGTCGCGAACGAGTACCCTTTGGCGCGGAGCTCGTCGATGATCGCCGGCAGCGCTTCATGCGTCTGCTTGACGGAGTCGCTTGCGTGCATCAGCACGATGTCGCCGGGATGGGCGCGGGAGACGACGGTGCTGACGATGCGGTCGACCCCCGGATTCGTCCAGTCCTTGGAGTCGGTGTCCCACTGGATCGTCTTATAACCGAGCTCGTTCGCGATTTTCAGGACGCGCTTGTCGAAGTCTCCGTTCGGCAGTCTGAGCAGGGTAGGCGGCTTACCCGTCACCTGGGACAACACGGTGTGCGCCGTCCGGATTTGCTTGCGGATTTCCTCGTCCGTCATCTGGCTGTAATTGTCGTGCTTATGCCCGTGGCTGCCGATCTCGTAGCCGGCGTCTATGATCTTCTTGACGATGTCGGGATGCGCTTCGCTCCATGGGGCGGAGAGGAAGAATGTCGCTTTCTTCACCCCTTTTTGCTGCAGCACGTCGATGATGGGCTCCGCGCGCGTCTCGCCCCAGCTGATATCGAACGTCAGCGCAAGCACTTTCTGGTCCGTATCGACTTTATAGATGGCGGCAGGGCCCTCATCCGCTTTGAAGACGGTAATATTGCCCCGCTCCGCGTAGATGACGCCGACGGTAAAGACGGCGGCCAACATCATGATGAGGTAATGCTTGAGCTTCTTCCCGTTGAGCACATAAAATACATTCACTGATAGGTCCTCCTTTGGCCACTAGTGACACGTCCCCCGCGGACTGGCGCGAACGACTTGTTTTCTTTGGGTTTGTACATGTGTATGACGAGGGGAGACAAGTTATGCTACCCCCTTCGGACAAGAAAAGGAGAGACGCCCGATGAGTTTGCAAACCATGAAAGCTTTCGCGAAAGACTTAGCGGCGATCCGGTGGTATTTCGCGGTCAGCGTCGCGCTGTTCTTCGTCGGCGTCGCCTTCGGGGCCGGCAGCGAAGGGCTGAACGCGTATTTGGAAAGCCAGATCGAGCCGATGCGAGGCGTCGCCGAACGGTTGGACGCCACCGCGAATCCGCAAGTGTGGATGTTCTTATTCATCTTCATCAATAACTTCGTGAAATCGCTGTTCGTCGTCTTCTTGGGGGCGTTGTTCGGGCTGTTCCCGTTGTTCTTCCTGCTGACGAACGGCATGATTCTAGGTTACGTCGCCGCCGTAGCGGGGGATTCAGGGGCGAACGTCTTTTCCTTGATCGTCCGCGGCATCCTGCCTCACGGCTTGCTCGAGATTACCGCGATCTTGATCGCGGCCGCCTATGGCCTCAAGTACGGCGCGCTCGTCTTCGCGGAGCTGGTTCGCGCGTTCCGGGGCGGCGGTTCTTCCGCGTCGCTGAAGGCGTTCCACGGCACGTTCGGGCGGTTGATCGCATTCCTGTTTTTCGCGCTGCTGGTCGCCGCGTTCATTGAAAGCACGATCACGTATTTCTTGGTCCGTGGTTAAAAATGGCCGAAATGGTGAATAACAAAAACAGGACGAGACAAGCGTCCGGCTCGCACCATTACCCATTACCCAGAAGCATTTCCTTCGTTGCCGTAGTGAACATCTAAGAATTCGCAAGGAGGCCGTCCGCGGAACATGTTAGGAATATTGTTTAACGACCGGGAATGCCGGGAGCTCGATTACGTGTTGCGCAAAGAGTTGGACGAAATGCTGCTCGATCTGCGGGATACGCGCATCGACGGAGACATGAAGACGGCGATCGAAAACCGATATAAGGTCATCTTTCGCATGTATGCGCGATTAGCGTCGCCTAAGGATCTATCCAGGTATGCTTTGAATCGGAAGACGAAATAACCACTCGACGACGTCGGGTGGTTTTATAGTCTCTAGAGGGACTTCGGAAAATGATTTACGAAAAGTGTTGACACTTCTCTCTCGATGTGATAAATTATTTCTCGCTGTCCCGAAAGCATCGGCGAGCTCGAAAGAGCAAACCAAACATTGCCAAGGAATAAAGGCTTGCAATGAATGGGCGGATGTGATAGGATATAAAAGTCGCCGTTAAAACGGATGACAATAAGCAATCAGCTTGTTCCTTGAAAACTGAACAACGAGCGCATACGCGCTGTGAGCTTCGGCTCACGGCAAATGTTTTAAAGCTAGCTTGTAATGAGCGCAGCATATTGAACTACCCTTTTTGGAGAGTTTGATCCTGGCTCAGGACGAACGCTGGCGGCGTGCCTAATACATGCAAGTCGAGCGGATCTTGCCCTTCGGGGCAAGGTTAGCGGCGGACGGGTGAGTAACACGTAGGCAACCTGCCCATAAGACCGGGATAACTGGCGGAAACGCCTGCTAATACCGGATAATCGATTCGCTCGCCTGAGCGAATCGTGAAAGATGCTTCGGCATCACTTGTGGATGGGCCTGCGGCGCATTAGCTAGTTGGCGGGGTAACGGCCCACCAAGGCGACGATGCGTAGCCGACCTGAGAGGGTGATCGGCCACA
>NZ_VCIW01000039.1 GCF_005765165.1 Paenibacillus antri
AGTGACCTCCTCACGAATGATTTACGCTGTCTTTCAACAACGCATACGGATCATTCTAGCAGGAGGCGCTATGGAGTGGCTTACTTCGTCCGGAACGACGTGCCGGAGACGCTCGGCGGCGAGGCGATGCCGGATCACGGCGAAATTTGGTCGCTGCCGTGGGAGTACGAGGTGCGGCGCGAGGCGGACGAAGCAACGGTAAAGCTGTGGGTGGAGACGCCGGTGTCCGCGTGCCGCGTGGAGAAGACGATCCGGCTGCGCTCCGGCGAAGCGAAGCTGCGGTTCTCGCATCGGCTGACGAATGTCGGCCGCGGCGAGCTGCCGTATTTATGGAAGCTGCATGCGGCGGTGAAGGCCGACGAGCACGGCCGGATCGACGTCGGCGCGGGGCGGGCGTACCTCGAGGATTTCGGTCCGCCGCGCACCGGCAAGACGGGCGTCGGCTACGATTGGCCGTTCGCGGCCGGCGAAGACGGAACGCGCCACGATATGCGGCTGTGCCTCCCGGCGTCGTCCGCCGTGAACGAGTTCCAATATTTGACGGAGCTGACCGGGGGTTGGTGCGTGTACACGGACACGGCGTCCGGCATCGGCCTCGGCCTCGCCTTCGATCCGGAGGCGTTCCCGTCGTGCTGGCTGTTCGCGACGTACGGCGGCTGGCGCGGCCTGTCCACCGTCGTGCTGGAGCCGTGCACCGGAACTCCGATATCGGTGACGGACGGCGTCGCCGCGGGCACCCACCGGACGCTGGCCGCCGGAGAGACGTTCGCGACCGAGGTGACGGCGGTCGTCTACGGCGGGCTGAAGGCCGTGACCGGCATCGACCGCGACGGCAACGTAACGGGAGAGACGAAGCCTTGAAGAGATTCGGAGGAACGTCCGTGCCCGCGAAGGGCGGCGCGACCGGTATCGGTTGGCCGGTGACTGTTTTGGATGCATCTCGGCTGCCTGCCCTCAAAGGTTCGTTCGACAATTGTCGGCATATATACTTCAGCCCCGCCCAGCAGGCCGACGTCAGCATCAGCGGCCCCGACTGGAATACAGCTCGGCATACGGCCCCTGCATGTCTAGCAGCTCCCGGTGCGTACCTTGCTCGACGACGCTCCCGTTCCGCATGACGAGAATCAGGTCGGCATCGCGGATCGCGCGGGAGGCGGGGAAGGCGTCGGGGACGCTCCCGCCTTTTTCCATGTGCTGTTATGTTAAGGATACTTTGCATTATGTTAAGTAAACTGTATACAGGAGTATGTTGACGAGGGAGGTGTGCCTCCATGCTGAGGAATCGGGTTCGGGAGCTGAGAGCCCGCTTTCAGTTTACGCAATCGGAGCTGGCGAAGCGGGCGGGGGTCACCTGGCAGACGATCGCGTTCATCGAGAAGGGGAATTTTCCCCGTCCGTGGCGCTTGCGCTGCGGATCGCGGGACATTTTCAATGCAAGGTCGAAGACGTGTTTTGGCTGGAGGAGGAGTGAGAATGATCAGACTGCTGCGTTCGCCTGCCGGCGGTCCCGTCATGGCTCGTTCCCTACGTTAATGTCGCCTTGGCCGTCTGCGTGCTGCTCACGCTGTCGTGGCTTGCGGCCGTCATACTGCATAATCGCAGGCATCCGAAACAGAAGGTATGATGGTCGGGATTGTATCCCGTAGAGTTCAGAGAAGAGGACGAGGGGATGCGCTGGCTGACGTTCGAGGCGTGCAGGAAGGTGTATATATTCTTCTATTTCGCCTTGCCCTTCGCCCTGATCCTTCTGTTCCTGTTTCCGGACAATCGCTGGCTTCCCATTCTGCTGATCGCGGCGCGGGTTTGCAATATTCGATTTACTGGTCCGTTATTCTCAAAGGGAAGCTCGGCGACGAAGAGGAGACGACATAGACGCCCGCGGCCGGGCAAGGAAAGCATGGAACGGGAAGGCGCCATGCAGCGGTCCGGATACGCCGTCTGGTAAGCGAGGCTCGCGTCGATAAACGCGTTCAGCCTCGCCTCGGGCGCGCTTTCGCGGCGCATGCGTTCCAGAATATAGGCTACGTCTGGATTTGTTCGGTCTCAACTCGTATAGAAATCGAACGTTACCCATTTCGCGTTCCCTTTTCATCAAAATGGAATCTGTTCACGGCTCGATCCGGTTCCCTATAATGGGGCCAGTTCCGGAAAGGGGGATGGAAACAGAACGTCAACCGTCAACGCCATTTTGAGAAAATTGAGGAAAAGGAGTGCTTGGTTAATGAAAGCGCGAATTCGAAAATGGACGTTCGTCTGTCTGGCCGTCTTCATGGCGCTCGGCCTGGCCCAAGGGTACGGATTGCCGGCGCCCGCATTTGCGGCCGACCCTAATGAAACCGCTTACTATGTGTCGAATACCGGGAGCGACGCGAATTCCGGCACGATCGACGCGCCGTTCGCCACGCTCGAGCGGGCGCGCGACGAGATCCGCGAGCTCAAGTCGTCGTCGGGCTTGCCGGCCGGCGGCGTCACCGTGTATGTTCGCGGCGGCGAATACGAGCTGTCGCACACATTCGAGCTGAATGAAGCCGATTCCGGCGCGTCTGACAAGCCGGTCGTCTATACGGCGTATCCCGGCGAGTCGGTGTCGTTCGTCGGAGGTAAACGGATCGACTCGGCACTGTTCGCGCCGGTCGCCGATCCGGCCGTGCTCGCGCGCATCCCGTCGGAAGCGCACGGCCGCGTTCTGGAAGCCGATCTGGCCGCCGTCGGCATGACGGACTACGGTACGTTGCGCGCGCACGGGTTCGGACGGATGCGGTTGCCGTCTCCGCCGGAGCTGTACGTCGATAACGAGCCGCAGACGCGGTCCCGCTGGCCGAACGAAGGTAATGTGCCGATCGCGGAGGTGCTCGACCCGGGTTCGCACCCGCGCAGCGGCGACTACCGCAACTTCGGCGGCACGATCCGCATCGAAGAAGACCGGATCGACCGGTGGACGCAGGCCACGCAAATGTTCGTCGGCGGCTTTTTCTTCTACGGCTACGCCAACGACAACCTGACCGTTCAGTCGATCGACCCGGAAGCGAATACGATCACGTTCAACGAACCGCATCAATACGGCATCCAGAACCACGAAAGCTGGAACCGGATCCACGTGTTCAACCTGCTCGAGGAAATCGACATGCCGGGCGAATATTTCGTGGACCAACATACCGGAAAGCTGTACTGGTATCCGGACCGGCCGCTCGCCGGCGCCAAAATCCAGGTATCGGCCATGGAAGAGCCGCTGTTCGCGATCGAAGGAGCGTCGAACGTCACCGTCAGCCGGTTTACGTTCGAGGTCGGCCGCGGCATGGGCATCTACATGGAACGCGGCGAAAACAACACGATCGCCGGCAACACGATCCGAAACTTCGGCACGAACGGCATCGCAATCGGCCAGGGCGCGCTCGGGCCGAACAAGGACGAGCAGCCGTTCATTGCGTCGCCGGTATCCCGCGTGCAGGGCTCGTGGATCGAACACAAATACCACAATTCGGCGTGGAACCAACTTGGCGGTACCGGGCACCGGATCGTCAGCAACGACGTGTATTCGCTCGGCGCCGGCGGCATCTTCGTTGGTGCCGGCGATCGGAAGACGCTGACGCCGGGCGGCGTCGAAGTCGTCAATAACCGAATTCACGATTATAACCGGATTGAAAAGGTGGACGCGCCGGGCATCCTGATCAACGGCGTCGGCAACCGGGCCGCGCACAACCTCGTGTACGACGCGACCCACATGGGCATCCTCGTGTTTGGCAACGACCACATCATCGAGAAGAACGAAATTCACGACGTCGCCAAGGAAGCGAGCGACGCCGGCGCGTTGTACATGGGGCGCAACCCGAGCGAAAACGGCAACGTCATCCGGCATAACTTCTTTCATCACATCCAGACGAGTTTCGTCGGCGGTCCCGGCGTGCAGGCGGTTTTCCTGGACGACGGCACGAGCGGCCAGCACGTATACGGCAACGTGTTCTACATGGCCGGCGGCGCCGGCGTCAAGCTGCATGGCGGCAAACACAACGTGATTGAAAACAATGTGTTCATCGACATGACGCACGCGAACTTTTTCCAACTCTGGACGCTTGAAAACTGGATGGGACAGATGAACGCCAACCTGTTCAAAACCCGGCTGCTGACCGACGTCAACATTCTCGCGCCGCCGTACAGCACGAAATATCCGACGCTGGCGACGTACTACGACGAGAACCGGCGGGCGACGCCGGTGCCGGTCGAAAGCAATGTCGTCCGCAACAACGTGACGGTTCGGACGCCGAATTTGCTGTCGGCCGGACCGGGACAGCTCGGACAAAACTACGCGACGCAAACCGATCCGGGGTTCGTCGACGCGACGGCGATGCATTTCGCGCTTCGTCCCGATTCGCCGGTTTACGATGCGTTGCCCGGCTTCGAGCCGATCCCGTTCGAAGAAATCGGGTTGTACGCGGACGAATACCGGACCGATCTCGACACCGAGCTCGGCGCGTTCGATTTGCTGGAGCCATCCGTTGGGACGACCGGCGTCGATCCGCTCGCGCCGCTCGTCCTGTCGTGGGAACCTTCGGCGAACGCGGGCATGTACCGGGTGACGATCGCGGAAGACGCGGCGTTCGCGACCGAAGTGTTCCGCACCGAAGCGACCGAACCGCAAGTGACGGTAACGTCCGCGCTCGAATACGGCAAGACGTATTATTGGAAAGTGGAAGCGAGTCCGCGCTCCCGCTCGTACGAAGGGTTCCGGGCGAACGAAGGCGGCCCCGGTTCGTTCTCGACCGCTGCGGCCGATGCGGTTCCGGGCAATCCGACGATCGCGATGGTCGGAGAAGCGATTGGCAGCGTGGCGCTCGTCTGGCCGAAGATGCCGAATGCGACGTCGTACCGGGTGTACCGGAGTTACGGAAGCGGTTCGGAATACCAATTGATTGCCGAAACGGGGATGCACGAAGCTTCGTACGCGGACGGAACGGTGTCGGGCGTCCTGCCGTTCTCCTACGTCGTCAAAGCGGTCAACGCGCTCGGCGAAAGCGCGGCTTCGAACGCAATTGCCGTTCCCGCTGCGACGAGCGCCTTCTTCGCGGACGATTTCGAAAGCGGCGACAAGGAAGGCTGGCTCGATGTGACGCCGGACGCTTGGACGATCGCCGCGGACGGTGACGGTCACGCGCTCGCGACTGCGGACGACACGGGATCGCGCCGGATCGGCGAGGTGGCCGCGCAGTCGTACGCCGTGGAAAGCAAGGTGCGGGTGCAGGCATGGACCGGCGGCGATTCGGGACGCGTCTTCCTGTTCGTCGGCGAATCGGCCGGACGTTACGAGCTGGCGCTCTCCGGCGACGGCAAACTTGTCCTGGAGCGGCCGGGAACAAGCTTGCGCGCCGAAGCGGACTTCGCCGTGCAGCCGGGCGAGTGGGTGACGCTTCGACTCGCCGCGGCGGGCAGCGACATCGTCGCATTCGCGAACGGCGTACCGCTGCTGGCGCTGACGGGCGCCGCACCGCTTGCGGCCGGCGACGCGGGTGTCGCCTACGACGGAGCCGAAGCGGCGTTCGACGACTTCGGCGTGTTGATTCCGAAGTGGGACAGCGTGCCCGAGCCGTGGACGGTCGAGGGAATCAACGCGTTGCCCGCGTACGGAGCGTCGGAAGACGGTCGATTGACCGTACGGACGGCCGGGTCGGACGTCTGGTTCGCGTCCGATTCGTTCGGATACGTGTATCAGCAAGTGACGACGCCGGAGACGGGACGCCTCGTGCTGAAAGCGCGGCTTAACTCGCTCGTGCGCCTGGACAACAGCACGATGGCGGGTCTCATGTTCCGGTCAAGCGACGCGGCGGACGCGGCGAACTTCTATCTCCGCGCCTATTCGAACGCGATTCTCCACACGACCGTGCGCCCGCGGGACGGCGAATCGACGACGTATACCCAGGTGCCGGCGGTCAGCTATCCGATCGACATGATGATCGTCCGCGAAGGCGACATGTTTACGAGCTACTACAAACAAGGCAACAATTGGGTGAAACATACCGAACGGGAATTGAATTTGCCGGAAACGTTCCTTGTCGGTCTCGCCGTCGCTTCGCACCAGGGAGCGGCCTATACGGAAGCGGTCTTCTCGAATATCGAGCTGTATGAAGAACCGCTGCCGCTTGCCGGCGCGACGCTGCAAGCCGACAATACGTCGGTAAGCCGTCCCGGGGATCAAGTGCAACTGCAGTTTTACGGGCGGTACGGCACCTATGCGCTGAAACCGATAGACGCGTCCGTCGTCACGTTCGCGAGTTCCGACCCGTCGGTGTTCATGGTCGACGCGAATGGCGTCGCCACGGCCGCCGAGGAAGGCGAGGCGACGATCACCGCAACGGCGACGCTGGACGGCACCGTATACGAAAGTTCGATTTTGTTGCGCCATGATGTGCCGGGACACACGCCGATGTTCGTGACGGAGAAGCCGTGGACGGGCGTCGACGTCGCGCCCGCCGGCTGGAAAGGGTGGCCGGGATCGTTCAACTATGAACGCGGCTGGTTTATCGTCCGCGCGTCCGGCGACGACATATGGCGCAATCAGGACGAGTTCCATTTCGTGCAACAACCGTACAGCGGCGACGGCGTCTTTATCGCCAAGCTGGAATATCAGGAAAATACGAACTCCTGGGCGAAGGCCGGCCTCATGGTGCGCGAATCGCTGGATGCGGGTTCGAGGTATGCGGCCATCTTGCTGACGCCGGCCAACGGGGCACAGATGCAGGCGCGCGCATCGAGCGGAGGAACGTCGACCGCCCATGGCACCGTCTCCGGCGTCAAGGCGCCGTATTGGGTCAAGCTGGAACGAAGCGGCGACACGTTCCGCGGCTACGTGTCCCCGACAGGCGAAGAAGGAAGCTGGCAGCTCGTCGGAACTGTCAACGTCGCGCTCGGCGCCGAAGCGTACATCGGCCTTGCCAGCACGTCGCATACGAACGCCGTTGCCAACCTGTCCGAGTTTTCCCAGGTGTCCGTCTCGCCGGAAAACCGGACGACGGCGGTCGGCGAGACGCTCGCCATCCGGTTGGCTTCGGAAGACCGCGACGGCAACCCGGTCGTATACGGATTTGCGGGGGAACTGCCGGCAGGCGCAACGCTCGATCCGTACACGGGACAATTCGAATGGACGCCGGTTGCCGCCCAGATCGGCACGCATTTGCTGACCTTTACGGTAACGGACGTGCCGCCGGCGGGCCGACAGCGATCGTCGGAAACGACGATTCGCGTCGACGTGACGCCGTCCGTGCAGGACAAAGCCGCGTTGCGGGAAGCGATCGCTATCGCGCAGTCGTTCGCGGCGCACGACTATACGCCGTCTTCGTGGGCGGTATTGGCGGCGTCGCTTGAGACCGCGTTGGCAGTGGACGGCGACGCGGAAGCGGTCCAGGAAGACATCGACGCGGCGACGGCTGCCTTGACCGCGGCGATCGAAGCGCTGGAATATCGCAACCGAGGGCCGGTGTTCGTCACGACCGATCCGTGGACCGGCAGCGATATCGGAGCGACGGCGATTCCCGGGTCGTTCGCGGCGTCGGCCGGCACGTTTACGGTTCAGGGCGCCGGCTTCGATATCTGGCGCCTGGCCGATCAGTTTTATTTCGTTCACCAGCCGTTCAGCGGCGACGGCACGTTCGTCACGCGGATGGTCAGTCAGCAGAACACGTATCAATGGGCGAAAGCCGGCCTGATGATCCGGGAGACGTTGGATGCCGGATCCCGCTACGCGTTCATGCATCTGACGCCGACGAACGGGGCGCACTTCCACTCTCGCCGGACGACGGACGCGAGCGCGACCGCGCACGGCAGCGTATCCGGCATCAAGGCGCCGTACTGGCTCAAGCTGGAGCGGTCCGGCAACACGTTCCGCGGATACGTATCGGCCGACGGGCGCGACTGGCAGCTTGTCGGAACGGTGACGGCGACGATGGGCGCCGACGTGCGGGTCGGGCTCGCCGTGGCGTCGCATGCGAACAACCAGCTCAACACGAGCGTGTTCGACAACGTGGCCGTGCCGCCGGCGACGCGCCGCTACGAAGCGCTGGCGAACGAGCCGCTCGCGTTCGCCCTCCAGGCGATCGACGCGGACGGCGACGCGATTCAATACGGAACGCCTGAGCCGTTGCCGGCCGGCGCGACGCTCGACCCGGCGACGGGCGCGTTCGCGTGGACGCCGACCCCGTCGCAGGCGGGCACGCATGCGATCACGTTCACCGCGTCCGACGCCGAACGCGGCGCAAGCGCGCAGCCGGCCGCGCTCGCGGTGACGATCGCCGTGACGGCGCCGCCCGTGGACATTACGGCGCTGGAAGCGGCGATCGCCGACGCCGAATCCCGGATCGCGCATGATTACACGGCCGAATCGTGGGCCGCGCTGGAAGCGGCGCTCGCGAACGCCCGCGCCGTCCGCGCCGATCCGGACGCGACGCAGGCGGACGCGGACGAGGCGGCGGCGGCGCTGGAAGCGGCGATCGCGGCGCTTGCGACGACAGCGACGGGCGTGCCGGGCAAGCCGGTGCTGTCCGACGACAACGGACACGACACCGGCTTGCGCGACGGCGATTACACGATAGCGATGAACATGTGGTGGGGACCTAACGGCACCGCGTATAAACTGTACGAAAACGGCGTACTGATCGATGTACAAACGTTGCCGAACGGTTCCCCGGCCGCGCAGACCGCCGTAACGAACGTGTCGGGCAAACCGAACGGCACGTACGTCTACACGTGCGAGCTGATTAATCCGCTCGGCTCGACCGCATGCGATCCGTTGACGGTGACCGTAGCCGACGCAAACCCCGGCATGCCCATGTTGTCGAACGACAACTGGGACGGCGACGGCAGCTTTACAGTGACGATGAACATGTGGTGGGGGACGAACGGCGCGACGTACCGGTTGTATGAGAACGGCGTTCTCATCGACGAAGTTCCGTTAACCGCGCAGACGCCGAACGCGCAATCCGCATCGACGACCGTGACGGGTCGGGCGCCTGGCACGTACGCCTACACCGCCGAACTCGTCAATGCGGCCGGCGCTACGCAGAGCTCAACGATGGAAGTCGTTGTGACGCATTAGCGCCGGATGGCTTGAAGTCATTCTTCTTTCGTCCGCTCGCAGGCCGTTCCGAACGGTTTGCGGGCGGATGTTCGTTGCCGCAGGACCACGTTGATCAAATGTAGTGAAAGGAGAACCATGTCATGAATTTTCGGAAATTTCAATCTATTCTGGTCGCCGCATTGCTATTCGCTCTCGTATTCCCCGCCGTGCCCGGATTGGAGTTCGGCGGCGCGCAGGTCGCTTCGGCGAACCCCGGTCTCGCGTTGCACGTGGCGACGACGGGCAGCGATACGACCGGAACGGGGACGATCGACGCGCCGTACGCCACGCTGGAGAAGGCGCGCGACCGCATCCGTCAGGTGAAAAGCGCGACCGGGCTTCCCGCCGGAGGCGTCGTCGTGTACGTGCGGGGCGGCGAGTACGAACGGACGACGTCGTTCGAATTGACCGCCCAGGATTCCGGCACCGCGGACAAGCCGATCGTGTATACGAGTTATCCGGGCGAAACGGCGACGTTTTCGGGCGGAAAGAGGCTCAGCCCGTCGTTGTTCGCGCCGGTCGCCGATTCGTCGATCCTGTCGCGGCTGCCGCAGGAAGGACGGGGGCATGTGCTGCAGGCGAACCTCGCGTCGATCGGTCTGAACGCAAGCCATTTCGGCGTATACAAGGCGCACGGGTTCTCGCGGCAAGTCGATCCGGCCCCGCTTGAACTGTTTATTGACGACGAAGCGCAGACGCTCGCCCGTTATCCGAACGAAGGCAAGCTGCCGATCGTGTCGGTCGTCAACCGAGGGTCGGATCCACGCGGCGGCAATTACGCCAACATCGGCGGCACGTTCAACTATTACAACGGAGTGATCGGCGACGAGCGGCCCGACCGGTGGACGACGGCGACGGAAGCGGTCATTTTCGGCTATTTCTACTGGGGATTTTCGGAAGACAACATTCCCGTACAATCGATCGATCCCGCAGCCAATACGATTACCCTGGCCAAACCCCATCTGTACGGGCTCATCGACAACACGCAGTTGAACACGAACACGCATCGTTACTATGCGTTCAATTTACTGGAGGAGATCGACATGCCGGGCGAATATTTTTTGGATCGCGGAAACGGCATTTTATACGTGTATCCGAAACGGCCGCTCGCCGGCGCGAAAATCCAGGTGTCCGTCATGGAAGCGCCGCTGTTCGCCCTGGAAGGCGTGTCGCATGTCGAAGTGAGCCGGTTCGTCTTCGAAGTCGGCCGCGGCATGGGACTATACATGGAAGGCGGTGAGCACAACAAAATTGCAGGCAACACGTTTCGCCATTTCGGCACGGTGGCCGTTTCGGTCGGCCAAGGCGCGTTGGGACCGGACCGAGACGTACAGCCGTACGTGGCCACGCCGGCCCCGCGCGTCATCGGCGGAATGCGGGAACATTTGCACGAGTTCTATATGGGCAACCATACGGCATGGAATCGGCTCGGAGGCACGAACCATCAGATTGTCAGCAACGACGTGTACGGAACCGGAGCGGGCGGCATCTACATCGACGGAGGCGACAGGAAGACGCTCATGCCCGGCAACCATAACGTCGAGAACAACCGGATCACGAACTTCAACCGCAGGGACCTCATGCTCAAAGCGGGCATCGTGATGACGGGCGTCGGAAACCGGATCGCGAACAACAAAATTTATGAATCGCCGGCCAACGCGATTCTGCTGCATGGGAACAACCATATGATCGAGAAAAACGAAATGCATCACCTCCTCTACGGGGTGGATGACACGGGAGCCGTTACGATGGGGCGCAATCAGGGAGAAGCCGGCAATGTCATTCGCCATAATTATTTTCACCATCTGGACTCGTCGGTCGGAAGTTTCGGCGTGCAGGGCGTGTTTCTCGACGACGGGACGAGCAACCAGACCGTATTCGGCAACTACTTCTATCAGGTGCCCTCGTCCGTCAAGTTGCACGGCGGCAAGCACAATACGATCGCCAACAATATTTTTATCGACGGGACGTCTTCCATCACCTTGTGGCTTTGGACCATGGACAACTGGAAATCGCGCATCAACGAAAGTTTTATGCGGGCCCGGCTTCTGAACAGCAATCCCGCTTCCGATCTCGGCGTCAACATTTTGGCCCCGCCGTACAGCACCCAGTATCCAACCCTGGCGACCTACTTCGCCGGCAATCCGCCGGTGCCGACGGACGTGCCGATCGAGAGCAACGTCATCACGAACAACGTCTCGTACCGGATGTTCCGCGTGCTGAACGGAATCGAGCAGTACACGTTGCCGTCCGGCGGCGTCAACAAGTCGTATACGGTCGATCCCGGTTTCGTAAACGCGGCGGCCGGAAACTTTGCGCTCGCAAACAACGCGGTCGTCTATCAAGACATTCCGCAGTTCCAGCCGATCCCGTTTGCGGAAATCGGCTTGAAGACGGATGCGTACCGGACGTCGCTGACCGGCGAACCGGTCGTGTGGGAATATTGGACCGGCGTCGCCGGCACGTCCGTCGCCGACATTCCCGTGAACGCGGAACCGTCCGGATGGATGCCGCTCGGCAAACTCGAAGGACCGACGAACTGGGGGAGCGACTACGGCGCCCGCGTCCGCGGCTATATTACGCCGCCGGCCAGCGGTTCGTACACGTTTTATATCTCGGGCGACGACAACGCAGAGTTCTGGCTCAGTTCGGACGCGAACCCGGCGAACAAGGCAAAAATCGCCCTCGTCACCGGCTGGACGACTCAGCGGTTCTGGACGAAATACGACGCCCAGCGATCTCGCGCCGTCAACCTGACAGCCGGGCAAAAATACTATTTCGAAGTGCTGCACAAGGAAGCGGCCGGCGGCGATTATATGGCGGCCGGCTGGACGGGACCGGGCATCCCGAACGTCACCGTCATCCCGGGCAGCGCCTTGACGCCGTACAAGGGGCCGGGCGCCGTCGTGCGCGAGCAATGGAGCGGCGTCGCCGGCACGGCCGTATCGGCGATTCCGCTGAACGCGCCCGTATCGGCCGTGTCAACGCTGACGAGCCTGGAGGGGCCGGACGTCGGCCACAACTACGGCGCGCGCGTGCGCGGCTACATCGTGCCGCCGGCGAGCGGATCGTACACGTTGTACGTGTCCGGGGACGACAATGCCGAATTGTGGCTGAGCACGGACGCGAGTCCGCTGAACAAGACGCGCATCGCCCGCGTGCCCGGCTGGACGAACCCAAGGCAATGGAACAAGTACCCGGAGCAGCAGGCGGCCGCTCGCAACCTGGTGGCCGGCCAGCGGTATTACGTCGAAATCCTGCACAAGCAGGCAACGGGCGGCGGGCATGTCGCAGTCGGCTGGTCGGGTCCGGGACTCGCCGGCATTGCCGTCGTGAACGGCGACGCGCTGTTGCCGTACAACCCGTCCGGCAACGTCACGCTGGAGTATTGGACCGGCGTGGCGGGCAACACGGTCGCCCAGATTCCGGTCGGTACGACGCCGGCGGGCACGGCGCCGCTCGGCCGGCTGGAGACGCCCGTAAACTGGACCGACCAATACGGCATGCGCATCCGCGGCTACATCACGCCGTTCGCGGACGGAGCGTACACGTTGTATATTGCGAGCGACGACTATTCGGAATTGTGGCTGTCGACGGACGACCAGCCCGGAAACAAGGTCCTCATCGCGTCTGTCACGGACTGGACGAATCCGCTCCAGTGGAACAAGTACGCAAGCCAGCAATCGGCGCCTGTGCAGCTCGTCGCGGGCAAGCGATATTACATTGAAGTGTTGCACAAGGAAGGAGCGAACGACGACCATGTGGAAGTCGGATGGACGGGGCTCGGTACCGGAACGATCACCGTCATCCCCGGCACGGTATTGTCTCACTACTTGCCTTAAGACCTTGAAGGGGCGGAACCTCGGTTCTGCCTCTTCTTTTCCGTATGACGAAAGAATCCCGTTCCCTTTTGCCCGTTTTCGTGACTGTACCGTTCCGGTTCCGACCGGGATAATTGAACTTGGAAACAGGCCTAATTCGGAGACGGGAGAGAAGCATCGATGGAACCGATTGCAAACGAGGCGACGGCACCCGCCGCGAACATCAAGAGCGACTCCTTGTGGCGACGCATGAGACGGGACCGCGCATTTTACATGTTGCTCGCGCCTGCGATCCTGATCGTGTTCGTGTTCGCCTATATGCCGATTCCCGGCATTCTGGTCGCATTCAAGGACTACAAGGTGCTTAGAGGATTCTGGGGCAGCGAATGGGTCGGGCTTGCGAATATCGAGAAAATTTTCGTGTTGCCCAACATGATCCTGGCGATCTGGAACACGTTTTGGATCAGCTTGCTCAGTCTTGTATTCCTGTTCCCGGCGCCGATCGCGCTCGCGTTGCTGCTCAACGAAGTTCGAGTGCAGTTGTTCAAGCGCGTCGTACAAACGTTGTTTTATTTGCCCCACTTCCTGTCGTGGATTTCGGTCATCGGCATCGCGTACGCGTTTTATTCGATTTACGGACCGCTCAACGATCTTAGGGTCGCGCTCGGCGGTGAAGGCACGGAACGAATCATGTTCATGGCGGAGCAATCGATGTTCGTGCCGAACGTCATTCTGCTCAACCTGTGGAAGGAGGTCGGTTGGGGGACGATCATCTTTCTTGCCGCCATCGCGTCGGTCGATCCCCAATTGTACGAAGCGGCCCACATGGACGGAGCCAACCGGCTGCAACAGGCGTGGCATATCACCTTGCCGTCCATCATGCCGACGGTCATGATCCTGCTCATTCTCCAGCTCGGCAATTTGTTTAATGTGAACTTCGAACTGATTTACGGTTTGCAAAATCCGTTTATCAATTTCGAAGTCATCCAGACGATTGTGTTCAAATTCGGCATCCAGCAAGGCAGTTACGCGATTGCGACGGCGCTCGGGTTCGTCCAGGGGATAATTGCGCTCGTGTTGACGATCGCGGCCAATTACGGCGCGAAAAAAGCCAGCGGCGTCGGCATCTGGTAGGAGGTGGCGGTCATGCACTATCGAAGCAAGGCGTACTCCCTGTTTGCGGCGATCAACATCGTCTTTCTGACGCTGCTGGCGGCGGCGATGACGTTCCCGTACCTGAACACGCTCGCCATCGCCCTGAACGACGGGCAGGACAGCATGCTCGGCGGCATTACGATTTACCCGCGCGAACCGACGCTCGACAATTTTGCAACGATCGTGAAGAATGCGGCCATGATCAAGTCGTTTTTCATATCGGTATCCCGGGTGCTCATCGGCACGTTCCTTGCGTTGGTCGTCCAGTTTTTCTGCGCCTACGCGTTCGCAAACCGGAACCTGACAGGACGGACGCCGCTGCTCATTTATTTTATGATTCCGATGTTTTTCAGCGGCGGCCTCATTCCGACGTACTTGCTCTATTCCAAACTCGGACTGCTGAATCATTTTCTCGTGTACGTATTGCCCGGCGCCTTCGCGTTCTTCAACATGATCATCATCCGGACGTACTTGTACACGCTTCCCGACAGCTTGCAGGAATCTGCCCGAATCGACGGCGCCAGCGAGTTAACGGTGCTATTTAGGATCATCGTGCCGCTCTGCATGCCGATCGTCGCCACGATCGGATTGTGGACGGCCGTCGCCCATTGGAACGACTGGACGACGACGCTTCAGTTCGTGACGAATCCGGATTTGTTCGTGCTGCAATACAAATTGATGCAGCTCATCCGGGAAAGCGACACGATCGCGGCGCTTATCCGCCAGGCGATCGAATCGGGAGAGACGAACATCGAGCAGGTGCCGACGACGCCGGAAGCGATTCGCGCCGCGCAGGTCATCGTCACGACAATTCCGATTATTCTCGTGTACCCGTTTCTCCAAAAGTATTTTATCAAGGGCGTGTTGATCGGATCGGTCAAGGAATAACCGGGCAGGTGTACTATTCCCGTATCGGGAATCAGTATAAACAAAAACACTCACAGGAGGGTAAAGCATGAAACGAAGCAAAAAGGGACTGGCGCTCGTCCTGACGATCGCCCTTTTCGCAAGCGTGTTGACCGCTTGCATGGGCGGGGGGGACAGCGGCGGGAACGCGTCGCCCGCTCCGAGCGCAACGCCGACGGCGACGCCGTCGGCGTCCGGTGACGGTTTCCAGCCGCTGCCTACCGATGTGCAAGAGTCGTCCGACTTGTCGGACTGGACCGGCAACTCGCTCGATTTGACGGTTTGGTTCGCGCACGGCACGACGGCAGACATCGACCAACGTAAATCCGAAGGCGACGTCGTCAATCCGGAAATCAAACGGGTTACCGGCGTTTCGCTGAATTCGGACAAGTGGTTCGACAACAACGGTCAGACGGCCGACGTTAAGCTGGGGCTGCTCGCCGCGTCGAACGACTGGCCGCATATCGGCTCCAACGTGCCGGTCAAGGATCTGGTTGAAGCGGACAAAATTTACGACCTCACCGAGCTGTTGCCGAAATACGCGCCCAACATCATGAAGAAAATTGTGCAAAATCCGGCGTTCTCCACGATTTTCGGGGGACCGAACAACGGCGACACGAGGGTGACGGGCGGTTTCGAAGGCAAAATTTACGGCGTACCGTTGAATATCCGCGACTACATCCCAGAAGGCATCGACATCTCGAAGACGTTGTATTCCCCGGTCGAATGGGATTTCGTCTGGGTGCGCGACGATATTCTGAAGAAGCTGTATCCGAACGCCAAAACGCGCAAGGAACTCGAGCAGCTGCTGGAAACGCAAGGCCACTTTACGGAAAATGACATTTTCGACGTACCGATCAACAGTAAAGAGGACTTCTACAAATTCTTGTACGACATCGACGCGTTGAACACGAAGGAAGGCAGCCAGAACGTGGAGACGTTCTTTACGTTCTCGGGCGGCGACAACTGGCCGCTGCTCACGTTCCTGTCCGGCGCGCTGAACGGACATACGGCGAGAAGCAACTACTTCACGTATTGGGATAAGGAAGAACAGAAGGTCAAATGGATGTACAAGGAGCCGTTCTTTATCGATACGCTCCGCGAGATGAACCGGCTCTTGCGCGACGGCGTCGCGTCCAAGGAAGCGTTCGTCGATCCGGCCAATACGTTCCGCGAGAAGCTCGACAACGGGCTGTACGCCGTCTCGTACGCGTGGCACGAACCGAGCCGCGAATTGCTCGAGAAGTCGGGCAAACCGTACGGCTATCGCCGGGTGTTCCTGAACATTCCGCCCAATTCCGCCAAGTTCCCGATCACGACGCCGAACCCGGTGCCGAACGAAAACATCGTCATCTTCAAAGACAGCGTCAAAGAGGAAGACGTGCCGCAAATCTTGCGCTGGCTCGATTACCTCGTCTCCGACGCGGGCGAGAACCTGCGCTGGTGGGGGCCGCGCAGCGCGGGACTGTTCGAGGAGGCGAACGACAAACGCCAATTCAAGGATCAGGAACTCGCCGACCATTTCGTCTACAACAAACCGACGGACAAGGCGTTGTACTACAACCTGTTCAACGGCGGACGCGAATCCGGCAACCGCACCGGCGTATTCACGTTCATGAACAACAACGGGGCGAGCGTGATTCACAATGAGTTCCATCCCGAGTTCCATTACGAGCGGAAGCCGGACGCCAATCTCGTGAACACGTATTTCAACTCGACGCGCGTACGCAAGCTCGACATGGTGCAAACGGGCATCCTTCCGAACATCACGTCGTTCACCGCGACGATTCCGGAAGTCGAGGAGACATGGAAAGCGCGGCAGGCGTTCGAAGACGCGCTCGTGAAAGTGCTTGCCGCGTCGAGCGAAGCCCAGTTTGAACAACTGTACAACGAGTTCGTCACGCTGGCCGAGCAAAGCGGATACGACGATGCCACGCTTGCGCTGATCGACCGGACGTTCCGGGAAGAAAACGCCGAATACATGGACAATCTGAAATAATGATCGGTCCGAAATCCGAATCCGATCCAAGCGTTAACATGAAGTCGGCTGGCGTTGTCGCCAGCCGATTTCATGGCGAACGGCAAAATAGTTCACGGAATACGTCAGAATGTTCCCTGTTCGGTCGTTTCGCACACACGCTATAATGGAGGGTGCCAGGAAAGGAGATCGAGCCGTGTACAAACTGGTCATCGTGGACGACAACCGGCTGGAGCGGGAAGGGCTCGGCAACGTGCTCGACTGGAGGTCGCTGAAAGTGGACATCGTCGGCACATTCGCCAACGGCAAACAGGCGCTCGAGCGCTTTGACGGGCTGCGTCCGGACGTGCTGCTGACCGATATCCAGATGCCGGTCATGAACGGGCTTCAACTGGCCGAAGCGATCCGGGAAAAATGGCCCGAAACCCGCATCATCTTCATGAGCAGTTACGACGAGTTCGATTACGCGCGTTCCGCTCTGCGGCTTCAGGTAGAAGATTACCTGCTGAAGCCGATCCGCAAGGAAGCGCTTGCCGACACGGTCCGCAAAACGCTCGCCGCGCTGGAATCGTGGCTTCAGAGCAAGCGGGAACGGGAAGGGATGATGCGCCAGATCAAGAGCGCCTTGTCGCTTTATCGCGAACAATTTTGGCGAGACTTGCTATACGGCAACCGGCAGAGCGCGGAAGATATCCACGACCGACTCGTCATGCTGGAGTTGGAACCGTGGCCGGCGTTGTGCCAGGTCGTCATCGTGTCGCTCGCTTGGGACGAGACGGACCGGTCGCAGGCCAACGTAACGGACAAATACTATTACATGTACATGATCCAGAAAGCGGCCAAAGAACAACCGGAGGTAGGTCTCGCCGTCCATACGGCCCAAATTTCGGACCGCGACATCGCCGTCATCTACTGCGCGGCCGATCGCGGAGACGGTTCGCGATCGATGGTGGATGCCGTCGTCAGATTTAAGGAACGGATCGAATCGTTGTCGCCGTATTCGTGCGCGGTCGGCGTCAGCGAAACGAGCGACCGTCTCGAGAAATTGCCGCAGTTGTACAAACAGGCGAAGCTGGCGGCCGAAACGCGGTATTTCGGAGAAACGCCCGGCGGACGGCTCGTTCTGTACGAAGAGATCGGACGGACGGCCGCAGCCGATTTCGAGACGGCCGTCGATTTGCAGGAGTTGTACCGGGACGTCAAGAGCATCGTGGCGGATCAGATGCCGGCGGACGTATTGTACGACAAGTATTTGGAACCGACGCGGGCCTATTCGGAAAAATACGTCCGAACGCTGCTGCTTGCCGTCATGCAATCGATCGAACTCGTATATGCGGAAGCGGGCAAGAAGTTTCGGGACACGAGCGCGGCGAACGGCTTCGGCACGGCGGAGCGATGGTCGTCGATCGCGGACGTCGCCCGCACGGTCGGCGCGATGCTGGAATCGGCCGCCGCCCAGCTTCAGGTGGACAACAAATCCCAATATGAACTTATGGTAGACGAGATCAAGGCGATCATCGCCAAGCAATACCGGGAGCCGATCACCGTGCAGACGATTGCGGACCAGGTGTATATGAGCCCGAGCCGGGTCAACAACATTTTCAAGATGATTACCGGCCGGACGATTTTCGATTACTTGACCGAATACAGGATGGAAAAGGCGAAGGAGCTGCTGAAAGATCCGTTCAGCCGCGTGTATCTGGTCGCCCAGGAAGTCGGATATGCGAACAAATCGCATTTTTGTCTCGTATTTCGCAAATTTACGGGGTTGTCGCCGAGCGCTTACAAGGACAACCTATTTCCGAAACAACAGGAGGACTGACGGCCATGCGCGGCGGAATCCGTCTGTTCGGGCGACCCGGCGGTCTGTCTTATCGCCACAAACTGACGGCCGTCATGATGCTGGCCATTCTGGTTCCCCTTGCGGTCGGCAGCTTGTGGGTTTCGTGGCAATTCCAGCAACAGACGACGCGGGACTGGCTCCAGGATTACGGCGCGGAACTGGACATCGCTTCCGAAACCGTCGGCGACATGCTGCTTTCTACCGTACAGAAATCTTTGTTCCTTGGCAACAACTTGTCGGTCGGCCGATTTATCCGCTCCGACTACCGGGAGGATTTAGCCGCTTACTTGACAAATCTCAAATATATGTCGGACCTGATCGGCGCGTTGGAGTCCGATCATCTCGGCCAGAAGATTGTCTTGTACGTCTGGAACGAGACGATGTACAGCAATCAGTTCGTCCGTAACGCGGACGAACTGTCAGTCGGGCTCCAGGATATGATTCTCGGTTCCGCCATGGAGAAGCCGGTCATCCGGCTCGTCGACGTCGGCAGCGGGGGATACGACCTTCATCTGTATGCGACGATCAAAGACTTGCAAAACGTGCTCGCCATCATCGAAATCCGCATGGAGTTTGAGGAATGGACGCAGCCGTTCCGGGGCGCGCTGCCCGAAAACAGCTTCCTGGCCATCGTTGCCGAAGACGGTACGCCGATTCCGATCGCGGTCAACGAGGTCGACGAACGCGGCATGGAAGACGCCTTTCGGGAGCATGCCGGCGGCGACAAAACCGGCCGCTATTGGTCCGTCGAATCGGTCGTGCCCGTATGGGAACGTCCCGTCGTGCTGTTCGTCGATCCGGCGCCGTTAATCGGGCAGCTGCGCGGGTACATGGTGCTTGCCGCCGTGCTGGTCGCGGTTGTCATCGGGGTCGTGTATTTTACGATCAAAAGCGTGTCGAACGCGTTGACGAAACGGTTGTATCTGCTTGTCAAAAACATTACGTCCCGCGCCGATCTCGGCAGCTCCGGCATCGATACGGCGCCCGCGACGGCGGCTTACGACGAATTCGACGTCATCGACAAACGGTTCGCGGACTTGGTAGAGCGCATCCACGACCATTACCGGACAATCAAAGATTTTGAGCTGGAAAAACAAAAGCTGCGGGCGAAAATTTTGCAAGTCAACATCAACCCGCATTTCCTGTACAACACGCTGTCGGCGATCAAATGGACGTTCCCCGACGACCGGCTGACGTCGCTGATCGACGAGATGGTCGATTATTACCGCATTTTTCTGAACAAGGGACAGTCGCTCCAGTCGATCCGGCTGGAGACCCAAATGTTGAAATCATATCTCGACATCCAGAAATTCGCATACGGGCTCGATTTCGCGTATGCGATCGATGTCGACGACGATGCGATGGACGCGCTCATTTTGAAAAATCTATTGCAGCCGATTGTGGAAAACGCATTCCTGCACGGCATCAACGGCATGGAGAGCGGCGGGTTGATCGAAATTCGTGTCGGGCGGTACGGCGAACGGCTGGCCATTGCGATCCGCGACAACGGCGCCGGCATGCCGCAAGAGCTGCTCGTCTCGCTCCTGCGCGGCCCGGTGCATACCGGCGCAAAGCCGTTCGGCGGATACGGCTTCTACAATGTGCGCATGTGCCTCGAGGTGTTCTATGGTAGCGATGGCGACATTCGCGTGGAAAGCGCGCCCGGCGCGGGCACGACCGTGCGGCTCGACCTGCCCGCGCTTTCGGACAAGGGAAATCAACCATGATGGACGACGTCAAAACATTACACGCGAATTGACCAAAAACGCACACGGGATTCCCAAGGCGTTCTCTTTATAATGGGGACTATGATGATGAGAGGAGTGCAATATGATGGCAATCCACCATAGGTTCGGACGGCTGATCGCGCTGGCGCTCGCCGTAGCGCTCGTCGCCGCGGCGTTACCGCCGCCTGCCGCACACGGGAGCGGCACGACGTATTACGTCGATCCGGCGACCGGGCAGGACGGGAACAACGGAACGTCGCCGTCCGCCGCCTGGCGTACGCTCGGCAAGGTGAACAGTTGGACGTTCCAGCCCGGCGACACGATTTTGTTGAAAGCGGATTCAGTGTTTATGGATCAGTATCTCGATTTCTCCGAATCGGGCGCGCCCGGGGCGCCGATCCGCGTCGGCATGTACGGCACGGGACGCAAGCCGGTCATCCATTTCGGCAATACGCGGGTGGATGGCAACGGCTTCGGCGTCCGGCTGAAAAACGTGTCGTATTTCGAGGTAAGCGACCTGGAAATTACGAGCGGCGTCCATCCGGGCGGGAACAGCAGCGCGGCGGACATTCGGCGGCACGGCGTGTTCGTCGTCGGCGAAGGCGCCGGGGCGGGACATTTTCAACATATTTATGTGAAAAATCTGTATATCCATCACATTTACGGCACCGACCGCCGGACGGGCGGCATCAACTTCCATGCGAAAGGGACATCGTCGGACCCGGAAAGCACGTGGAACCATATCCGGATCGAAAACAACGTCGTCATCGACGTCGCCGACACCGGCATCCAACTGATGACCGACGCACTGACGGATCAGGCTTCGGGTTGGCAGCACGAGTTCGATGCGTTCACCGACGTGGTCATCCGCAACAATTACATCGAGCGCATCCACCGCGACGGCATTCTGACGCGCGCCAGTGATCGGCCGCTCGTCGAATACAACACGACGAACAAAATCGGCAAGGCGACGACGGTGAACCCGGCGGAAGTGTCCTATCTCGACGATATTCACGTCGTTGCCGCGCAATGGGCGTATTCGACGCGGGAAGCCGTGTTCCAGTTCAACGAAGCGTTCGACACGCGCCGGTTGGGCGGCGACGGGCAAGCGTGGGACTTCGACCAGTACGTGTACGACAGCATCTATCAGTACAACTACAGCCACAACAACCAGGGCGGGACGTTGCTCGTCATGTGGTATACGGACAACAACACGTTCCGGTACAACATATCGCAGAACGACCTCGACTTGTCGCGTTCGGCGTTCGATTTTCAGTCGCAGCCGAACATGCTGCCGGGCAACCTGTTCGTATACAACAACGTCATCTACAGGACGTTGCACCAGACGAATCCATTGACGAACGGGCCTCCCGGTTACGGCAAGAAGGCGGTTTTCAAAAACAACATCTTCTACAACACTGCCGGCGGCGGATATTCGACGAGCCCCCATGTCGAGTACAGTCACAATCTGTTTTACGGCAACAACGCATCGCAGCCGAACGACCCGAACAAGCTGACCGCCGACCCGCTCTTCGTCAACCCGGGCAGCGCGTCGAGCAAGGCGACGGCCGACGGGTACAAGCTGCGCTCCGGTTCGCCCGCCATCAATTCGGGGACGACGATTACAAACCCGGGCAGCCTTGATTTCTTCGGCAATGCGTTGTATAACGGGACGCCCGACCGGGGCGCGCACGAGTTTCGCAACGACTCGCCCGCTCCGGAGCCGCCGTCTTCGCCGACCGTCCTGTTCGAGGATCGGTTCGGCAGCGTATCCGGCGACTGGACGGCGGCGCCGTCGAACGGATGGGCCGTGTCCGGGGGTACGTACGCCCTGACGAATACGGGCGGGGAATCGATCGCGACCGCGGGCGGCGCCGGCTGGACCGACGTCGCGTACGAAGCCGCCGTGCGGCTGCAGACGGCGAACGGCAACGCAGGCCTCGTGTTCCGTTACGCAGACGCCGACAACTACTACATGTTCCGCTTGAACGCGGCCGCAAACAAATTGGAGTTGCTTAAACGGTTGTCCGGCTCCTTCACCGTCGTCGCGGACGAATCGTTCGCGGTGCCGCTGAACCAGTATGTGACGCTGAAAGCGGTCGTCGTCGGCAACCGGATCCGCGGGTACGCGAACGGCGCGTTAGTCGTCGACTGGACGAATCCCGTCACGCAATTGTCCGCGGGCAAAATCGGCTTGCGCGCCCATTCCTCGGCCGCCGCGTTCGACGATGTCCTCGCGACGGCGGTGCCGGCGAACGGATTACCGCTGTCGGAGACGTTCGAATCCGGCGCCGGCAACTGGTCGACGGTCGGCGGCACGTGGACCGTCGCGACGGACGGCGGCAAGGTGTACGCCCAGACGTCCGTTTCCGGCGAAGCGATCGCATTCCGCGGTTACCGGTCGTGGGGCGACTACACGTACGAAGCGAAAGTCAAATTGAACACCGCGCTCGGCAATGCGGGTCTCGTGTTCCGGTACGCGGACAAGGACAACTTCTACATGTTCCGGCTGAACGACTTCGGCGACAAGGCGGAACTGTACAAAAAGGTGAACGGCGTGTTGACGCTGGAAGCCGACTCGCCGCTCGCGGTCAACACGGGCCAGTTCTATACGCTGAAAGTGATCGTCGCCGGCAACGCGATCAAGGGATACGTGAACGGAGCGCCGGTCGTCGACTGGACGAACCCGGCGACGCAGTTGCCGAAAGGGCGGATCGGGTTCCGCGCGCATTCGGCGTCGGCATCGTTCGACGACGTGTCGGTGACGGAATAGGAGAGGATGCGCATGTTCGGCAGGAAGTCGAACCGCTCCATGATCTGCGCGGCAACGATGCTCGTTGCGGCGACAGCCGTCGCGGCGACCGCCATCGCGGTGGCCGTCTCCGGCGACGGTCGGCTGGCGCCGGCGGACCTTCCGCCGGCGGTCGCCGTCGAGATCGACGGCGTACCGGTGTACGCAGACGAATTCCGGGCGGTGTTGGCGGACGTTCGGCTTGAAGTCATGGCCGAATTCCACCGGTTGTATGGCGCGGATGTCCACGACCCGCGGTTCTGGACGATCGCCTACGGCGGCGACGCGCCGGGGCAAGGCGAGCGGCCGGGACGAATCGCGGCGGAACGGACGATCCGGGAGCTCGTCCGGATGCACGCGGTGCGCAGGGAGGCCGCGGAGTTAGGCGTGCCGGTCGTTCCGGACGCCGAGGCGGGTCGGCTGTCGGAGCGACTCGCGAACGCCAACCGGGAACGCCAGGAGAAGCTTGGGCGCGGCGAACCGGTATTCGGCACGGTCCGATTCGACGAGACGACATTCCGGCGTTACGAGACGGACCGGCTGGCGCTGGACGCCGTCGCGGCGCTGGCCGAATCGGAAGCCGCGAACGACGAGCGGCGGCTTCTGGCGTATTATGACCGGATCAAGGCGGAAGGGTTCGCGTTGCCGGCGTCGCTCGACGTTCGGACGATCGAGGCGCCGTACGCGCTGGAGCCGTCGCCCGGCCGTTCGACCGAAGAGGACGCGTTCAGGGAAATCGCGCGGTTGTCCGCATCGATAAGCGGCCGAGACGACTTCGAACGGTTATGGATGGAGCTCGCGGAACGATCGGACCGGGACGGAGGCCGCGTGGAGAAGGCCGCGTACGCGTTCCGTCCGGCAACGAGAAAAAGCGACGCGGAGCGGCATCCGAAGCTGGTCGAAATCGCAGAAGCGCTCGACGTCGGGCGGCCAAGCGAGCCGTTCCACGACGAAGGCCGGTACCGCTACGCGATCGCGCTCGTGACGGACCGTGCGGACAACGGGGCTCAGCCTTATGATGACGTTCGCGACCTTGTCGCTCGGCTGTACGCCGAATCGCTGTTCGAGGAGAGGGTCGAGGAGCGGGTGCGCAGATCCGAAGTCGCCGTTCGCGAAGAGGTTGTCGAACGTCTCGCCGGCGAATAACGGGCGGAACGACGCATCGATCAAACAGGGATGCGGGAGGAGTTGCGATGAACAGGTTCGGGAAGAAGTTGTTCCTGTGGATGTTGGCGCTCACGATGGCGCTCGGGGCGGCCGTGCTGGGACTTCCTGACGGGCGGGCGCATGCCGACTGGAACAACCCGGTTGTTTTTTCCTCGACGTTTCAGAACGACAGCATGGCGGGATGGACGGTCAACCGGCCGACGTGGAGTATCGGGAACGCATCGGGACAATATTGGCTACGTACGACAGCGGAAGCGGGCGAAAACATCGCCTGGGCGGGACAATCGCACTGGTCCCGGTACGCGGTCGAGAGCAAAGTGCGCATCGAGCATCCGTTGGGCAACGGCGGCATTTTGTTTCGCGTGACGGACGCAAACAACTTTTATCTGTTCCGCCTGAATTTAGCCACTGGCAAAGCCGAGCTGTACAAGAAGACGGCGGGCCAGCTCGTTTTGGTAAAGGATGCGGCCTACGGAGCGAGCGCCAACGTATGGTACACGTTGAAGGCGGAAGTCAAGAGAAATGAGGTTCACGGGTAAGTTGCGTATACCGGCATCTGCCTGACGGACAACATCAACTGTTTTTCGCCGAACGGCATCGGAATGAGCAATCTCGGAACCAACGATGCGATCTTCAACGTCTCGGAACCGTCCTTTCGGCAAACGCAAACGGCGTTTTTGCAGCAGCTCCGGCAGAAGCACCCGAACGCGCGCATCTATGTCATGCGTCCGTTCAAGGGGCACCACGCCGCCATGACGCAGCAAGCCGTTCAGGACCGGATCGCCGCGGGGGATACGAACATCCGGTACGTGGACACGACCGGATGGTTGACCGCCGGCGATTACCAGACGGACGGCCTTCACCCGAACGACGTCGGCATGCAGAAAATCGCCAACCTGCTGGCGCCTGTTCTCGCTCAGTAACGAAAATACGTTCGGAACCGCAAAGGGACCGCCCGCCGTGCCGCCACGGTGAACTGTGACCCGTAAGATGGACACTTTGAAAAAAGTGACCCTCTTACGGGTCATTTGTGTTTTAATCAGACTACACGAGGATGCGGGGCTGAC